>NZ_JALOAN010000006.1 GCF_023228785.1 Sulfurimonas sp. | reverse complement strand
GATATGATAAAACCCATCCAGAGGGACTTGAGAATCAAAATAAGCTAATGCTAACTCTAAATATGAGACTTTTTGATATGGGTGTAATTACTAAACAAAAAGAGGCTCTTTTACTTGAAGAAAAAGCACTACAAAGTGAAGTAGAGTATGCAATAAATGAGCAAGATGTAAATGTAGAACTTGCAATGCTAAAGATAGGAACAACAAAAGCGCAGATAAAAAGTGCAAAGAGTTCTTTAGAATCGGCCGAGAGTGCATACAATACAATTTCAGAGAAATATGAAGTTGGTTCGGTAGATAATGTTACATATCTAGATGCTCTAAGTGTGAGAACTAATGCAAAATCTCAGTATGAAAGAGCACTAAATAATCTTCAGATCTCTTACGCTTCATACTACTACCATACAAATAAAAATATCAAGGAATATGTAAAATGAGAAAAATAAAACATACAATTATAGCTTCAACTCTAGCTATGATTTTACTGCCATCTATATCACTTGCAAAAGATGCTCCAGATGCAAATCAAAAACAGATGCCTGCACCAAAAGCAGATATTTATGTGATACCTAAAGCTCAAAACATACCCGTTGATTTAAAATATCCAGCTCAAATAGAGTCTTTTCAAAATATAAATGTAGTTTCAAGAGTTCTTGGTATTTTGCAAACAAAGCACTTCACAGAGGGTCAAAAAGTAAAAAAGGGAGATCTCCTCTATGAGATAGAAGATGATATCTATGCTGCTATGGTAGATGCTGCAAAAGCGTCTGTAAAGATGAATGAAGCAACCCTGCAAAAGGTAACAAGAAACTGGAACAGGATCAAAGAGCTATACTTAAAAAAAGCAGTAAGTACTCAAACTAAAGATGAGGCTCTATCATCTTATGAAGAGGCTTCAGCCGCTCTTTTACTTGCAAAAGCGCAACTACACCAAGCGCAGATAAACTTAGATCATACAAAAGTAAAAGCACCTATAAGTGGAACAACGGGGCTTAAAAAGGTTGATATTGGTAGTTTAGTATCTGCCACTCCTGCAACAGAACTTATACAAATAACACATAATGATGTAGTTTTTGCATCGTTTTCTATGCCTCTAACTGACTTTGCAAATTTTAAACATAAGATCTGGTTGATGCCTGAGAATAACAAAGTAAAACTATCTGTAGAAGTAGATAATAAACTAACTGATATAAGTGGAGAGATCGATTTTATAGATGTAAATGTAGATAAAAATACAGCTACTGTAAAGATAAGAGCAAAGATTGACAATAGTGAAGGCTTCTTAATGCCTGGTAGCTTTGTGCGTGTAGCTCTACATGGTATAACTGAGAAAAATGTTATTACGATTCCTCAAAAAGCAGTTTTACAAAACCCTCTTGGAACAATTGTTATGATAGAAAAAGATGGCGTAGTAGGTGTAAAACCAGTTACTCTTGCAAAAGAGAGTGGTGATTATTTTATCATCAGAGATGGCCCTCTTCAAAGTGGTGATAGAGTTATTGTAAACAACTTTTTTAGATTAAAGCCAGGTGCAAATGTAGAAGTAGATAAGATTATTAACCAAGAAGGGAACTAAAATGTTTTCTAGATTTTTTATATATAGACCTATTTTTGCAACTGTATTATCTCTGATAATAATTATTGTTGGGATATTGGCAATGTTTAAATTACCTGTTCAAGAGTACCCATCCGTTGCTCCTCCACAAATAACAGTACAAGCTATATATCCTGGTGCAGATGCAAAAACATTGGCTTCAACTGTCTCAACAACACTTGAAGAGGCTATTAATGGCGTTGATGACATGATATATATGACTTCAACTGCATCTCCAAATGGGGTTCTTACTCTAAGTGTGTATTTTGAGGTTGGTACAGATGTAGATCAGGCAAAAGTAGATGTAAACAACAGAGTTCAACTTGCCAATGGAAAACTACCTCCTGAAGTAACTAGACAAGGCATAAGCGTAAAAGAGCGCTCTCCAGATATAGTAAAAGTTATAGCATTTACATCAAAAGATAGTGTAAATGATAGTACTTTTATCTCAAACTACTTAAACATAAATGTAATGGATGATCTAAAAAGGATTACAGGTATTGGTGAAGCGATAATTTTTGGACAAAAAAATTATGCTATGCAAGTTTGGATAGATCCTGATAAGCTTTCGCATTATGGATTGATCCCAACTGATATCACACAACTCATCAGAAGCCAAAATGCACAATACTCAACTGGATCTATCGCAGCTGAGCCTATGAAAGAGATAAAACCTTTTACCTACTCTCTTACTACAAAGGGTAGATTAAAAACAGTTGCAGAGTTTCAAGAGATTATAATTCGTTCAAATGATGATGGGTCAACTCTTAAACTAAAAGATATTGCAGAGATAACTATTGGTGCGGATAGTATAGATACAATGAGTACATATAATGGTGAGGCTATGATGCCTGTTGGTATCTTTCTAGCTCCTGGTGCAAATGCTTTAGAAGTATCTAACAGTGTTGATGAAAAACTCGAAGAGTTATCAAAAAACTTTCCAGAGGATCTAGAGTATCACTTTCCATATGATGCAACTCTCTTTGTGGATGAGTCTATCAATGAAGTTATAAAAACTCTTCTTGAAGCTGTTGTTTTTGTTACTATTCTTGTATATCTGTTTTTAGGTAACTTTAGAGCTACTCTTATTCCAATTTTAGCTATTCCAGTCTCTATACTTGGTACATTTGCAGGTCTCTATATCGCTGGGTTTTCTATAAATCTACTTACACTTTTTGGTCTTATTTTAGCGATCGGACTTGTTGTTGATGATGCTATTATTGTTGTTGAGAATGTTGAGAGGATCTTAAAGACAAAAGCTGTAAGTGTAAAAGAGGCGACGCTAGAGGCTATGAGAGAACTTACTGCTCCTTTGATTGCTATTATTTTGGTTCTCTCGGCTGTTTTTATTCCAGCGGCATTTACTGGCGGCTTTAGTGGTGTTATGTATCAGCAGTTTGCTATTACGATTGTAATTGCAGTATTGATCTCTGGTATAGTAGCTCTTACTCTAACTCCTGCACTCTGTCCAATCTTTCTAAAAGATCATGAGGCAGAGCCTATTTGGCCCATAAGAAAGTTTAACCAATTTTTTGATTGGTTGACTACAGTTTTTGTAAAGGTGACAAAACAGACTATAAGATTGTGGTTTTTCTCTTTAGCCCTCTTTGCAATTCTTTTGTACTCAACAGTCTCAATACTAGACAAAATGCCAACTGGTTTGGTTCCAGATGAGGATAAAGGTGTCTTGTTTGGACTAACTTTTACTATGCCATCTACATCAATGGGTGAGACTGCAATCATTGCAAACGATGTTGCAAAAGAGTTAAGAGAAAATCCAAATGTAGATTCAACTGCTGTTATTACTGGACTTGACTTTATAACATCTGCATATAAATCTGACTCAGCTGTTATCTTTGCAAAGTTAAAGCCTTGGGATGAGAGACCAGATCCAGATCAAAGTGCTCAAGCATTAGCTGGAAAATTTATGATGCAACTTATGCAAAATAAAGATGCTTTTGTTATCCCAGTAGCTCCACCTCCGATTATGGGTATGAGTACAACTGGTGGTTTTGAGATGTGGATCCAAGATAGAACAGGTCAAGATATACAAACGCTAGATCTATATGTAAAAGAGATAGTCCAAAAAGCGTCACAAGATAAAAGGTTAACAGCGGTTAGAACGACACTAAACACTAATGTACCTCAATATCTTTTAGAGATAGATAGAGTAAAAGCCAAATCTATGGGCATTAAAATTGAGGATATTTTCACAACGATTCAAAGTACATTTGGAAAAGGCTACATAAATGATCTAAACTTCTTTGGTAGAACTTTTCATGTAAATATACAGTCTGAGTCAAAGTATAGATCTTCAGTGTTAGAGTTTAAAAATACTTTTGTAAGGGCAGATAATGGCTCACTTACTCCTGTTAGTGAGCTTGTTAAACTTACGAGAAAAGTAGATGCAAGCGTTATCCAAAGGTTTAACATGTTTACATCTGCACAAATAACTGGTTCTCCCGCTCTTGGATTTGCTTCAAGTGATGCTACAGAGGCAATAGAAGAGATCTCAAAGAGTGTGCTCCCAGATGGTTACTTTATAGCATGGGGTGGAACTACATATCAAGAGAAAAAGCTAGAATCAGAGGGTAACTACACATCTATATATGCGATTATTTTTGTCTTTTTAATTCTTGCTGCACTCTATGAGAGTTGGAGTATTCCACTAGCTGTAATTATCTCTATACCATTTGCAATTTTTGGTGCGGCTATTGCTGTACTTTTGAGAAGTTTAGAAGCAGATATTTATTTTCAGGTTGGTTTAGTTACCTTGGTCGGACTATCCGCCAAAAATGCCATCTTGATCGTAGAGTTTGCGATGGAAGAGTTAAGAGCTGGTAAAACACTCTATGATGCTACTATTGAAGCTGCTAGACTTAGGTTTAGACCTATTGTTATGACATCTTTGGCGTTTATTGCAGGAACACTTCCACTTGCACTAAGCTCAGGAGCTGGATCTGCAAGTAGGCATATAATTGGTACAACTGTTGTTGGTGGTATGATAGCCGCTACTCTAATTGGAATACTTTTTATTCCCCTGTTTTTCTATATAGTAATGAGGCTAAAAGCTAAACTAACTAAGGAAAATAATAAAATAAAATTATAGTTTTTATGATACTTCCACGTCCCACAAGTTAAAAAAACTTGTGGGAGTTTTACTTATATATCCTTGCTTAGAGTTAAAAGCTATTTTTCATCTCTCATTGTCCCTAATTAAAGTATTTATCAAAACAAATAGTGTTATTATGTTTATATCATAAGATTTTCTCTGCTAGAGTTTTCTTTTGCTAAAAATAATATTAACCTTTGTTTAACTACCAAATAGAGTAAAGTTAATACAAAAAAAAGGATTTGAAAATGTCAATAAAAGTAGCAATAAATGGAACAGGTCGTATAGGTATAATTGTCGCTAAAATCGTCACAAGTAGAGATGATGTAGAGTTAGTCGCAATTAACACAACAGCAAAAGCTGAGATGCTAGAGTATCTTTTAAAGTATGATAGTGTTCATAAAGGTGTGGATTCAAAAGTCATAGATGAGAAGACTATAGAGATAAACGGCAAAAGAGTCGCAATGAGCTCTACTCGTAACATAGAAGAGTTAGAATTTGGCAAACATGGCGCAGAGATCGTCATCGAGTGTACTGGTGTCTTTTTAACTACAGAAAAAGCAAAAGGCTACTTAAAAGATGGTGTTAAAAAAGTTGTTATGAGTGCTCCTGCAAAAGATGATACTCCAACTTATGTTTTAAATATCAATACTGACGACTATAAAGGTGAGGCGATTATCTCAAACGCAAGTTGTACTACAAACTGTTTAGCACCTCTATGTAAAGTTTTAGATGATGAGTTTGGGATCAAAAATGGTCTTATGACAACGATACACTCATATACGAATGATCAAAATATTCTTGATGTAAAACATCCTAAAGATATGCGTCGCGCACGTGCAGCTGCTATCAATATGATCCCAACAACTACAGGTGCTGCAAAAGCAATCGCACTTGTTATGCCAAACCTTAAAGGCAAGCTAAATGGTTATGCTATGCGTGTTCCAACTCCTAACGTCTCAGTAGTTGACTTAACTCTAAACCTAAAAAAAGATGTTACAGTTGAGCAGATTAATGCTGCATTTGACAAAGCGTCTAAGACTAACTTTGCAGGACTTTTAGAAGTTGACAACGACAAAAGGGTCTCTTCTGACTTTATAGGATCTAAATATAGTTCAACTTATATTCCAGATATGACAAGTGTTGTAGATGGTAACACTGTTAAGGTCTTAGCATGGTATGATAATGAATGGGGGTATAGTGAAAGATTAGTAGATATGTGTGTGTTTGTTGGAAACAACTAATGCTTTCATTTTCTAGCCATTTTTTACAAAAATCTTTTTATCAAGATGCTAAAGATTTTAATGAAATGCTTGAATCTTTGCGTAAAGAGATGGATGGAGATGAGGTAGGTTACTATAAACTACCTCAAAATTCTAAAAATTTACTACAAAAGTTAAAATCTATGGATACAGATAGATTCTCTCAGGTGGTAATTGTTGGAATAGGTGGATCTTCTCTTGGTATAAAAGCGATTAACTCCATTTTAAAGCCCATAACTACTCACGCAAAAGAGATGATTTTTTTTGAAAATTCTGATCCTTTGACTATTTCGGAAAATATCTCTAAAATAGACAAAGATAGAGCTTGCTTTTTTATAGTATCAAAATCAGGATCTACAATTGAGACAACCTCAATCTTTAAAACACTAATAAAACATTTCAGTCTTGAACTAAACAATGCTACAAATATATACGTGATAACAGATAAAGACTCTTATCTCTCAAAATTTGCCACATTTTACAATATAAGAGAGTTTAACATTCCTCATAATGTTGGTGGGCGTTTTTCAGTTTTAAGTGCTGTAGGTGTAGTGCCTCTCTACGCGGCAGGATATGATGTTGAATCTATCTTAGATGGTGCAGCAGAGTTTCAAAAGAGTTTTTTTGACGGACATGAAAATCATCTACTAGAAAAAGCAAACTACATATATGCTAACTCAAATAAAGAGAATATAAATGTAGTCTTTTCATATGCAGATAGGCTAGAAAATTTTACAAAGTGGTATGTTCAACTTTGGGGTGAATCTTTAGGGAAGCTAGACGAAGATGGCAAGCATGTTGGACTAACTCCTATCGGTCTTATAGGTGCAGTTGATCAACACTCTTTTTTACAGTTAATTATCGAAGGACCTAATGATAAAAGTGTGACTTTTATCAATATAGAAGACTTTAAAAACTCTCTGAGTATACCAGACATCACACTCCATGGTATAGAGCAAACTGACTTTATTAATAAGCAAAGCTTTAACAAACTCATAAATGAGCAATGCAAAGCTACAATGCAAAGCCTGATACAATCTGGTGTCAGTTCAGACACCATTACATTAGATGAAATTAGTGAGAAAAACATAGGTGCCATAATAATTTATTATGAATTGTTGACTTCACTAATAGGTAAAGTTCTACACATAAACACGTATAACCAACCAGGGGTAGAACTTGGTAAACAAATATTATATAAAAATCTAGGGAGTAATTAAGCATGAAATTACAAAGTTATCATATAAAAGACAAATATAAAACCTCAGTAGCGTACTTCTCTATGGAGTTTGCCATAGATCAAGCACTTAAGATATATTCAGGTGGATTGGGATTTTTAGCAGGCTCACATATGCGTTCTGCATATGATTTAAAACAAAATATGATTGGTGTTGGAATATTGTGGAGTTTTGGCTATTACGACCAAGAGCGTAATGAAGATCGTACATTAAACCCAAAATATACTAGAAAATTTTACTATTTTTTAGAAGAATTACCAGTAAAGGCTACTGTAAGAATCAACAATAAAGATGTGGTAATTAAAGCTTTTTTGCTTCGTCCTGATGTTTTTGGAACAGCTCCAATGATTTTACTATCAACTGATACAGATGAAAATGACTTTTTATCAAGAACAATTACACATAAACTCTATGAGGGAAATGAAAGAACACGAATCGCTCAAGAGATTGTTTTGGGAGTTGGTGGTGTTAAGATCTTAGAAGCTATGGGTCAACAAATTGACATTTATCATATGAATGAAGGACACGCTCTTCCTTTAGTATATGAGTTATATCCTCGTTTTAATGATATAAATGAACTTAAAAATCATGTTGTATTTACTACTCATACTCCAGAAGCTGCAGGAAATGAGATTCATAACATACACCTCTTAGAAGAGATGGGATTTTTTAGTGGAGTAGATCTAAAAACTGTTAGAGAGATCTCTGGTTATGAATATGATGATAACTTTAGTCTAACAGTTGCAGCTCTAAGAAGTGCTAAAAGATCAAATGCAGTCTCTAAAATACATGGAACTGTCGCAAATGAGATGTGGAAGGATGTAGATGGAAGGTGTGAGATTATCTCTATTACAAACTCTCAAGACAAAAAATACTGGACAGATAAGACGCTTATTCGTGCACTAGATGAGCATGAAGATTATCAGATTGAAGCTAGAAAAAAACATCTTAAGAAGATCCTTTTTGATGAGGTAGCAGATCAGACTGGAAAGATGTTTGATCCAGAAGTATTAACTATTGTTTGGGCTAGAAGATTTGCAGAATATAAGCGTCCTGGACTACTAAAATATGATTTTGATAGATTTGTAAAACTCATAACAAATGAGGAGAGACCAGTTCAGATAATATGGGCAGGAAAACCATACCCAACTGACTTTGGTGCTGTAAATATTTTTAATGAGCTAATAAAAATCAGCCATAGATATAAAAATATTGCTGTTCTTGTTGGTTATGAACTATCTCTATCAAGACTCCTAAAACAAGGAAGTGATATCTGGTTAAATACTCCTAGAATTACTAGAGAAGCAAGTGGTACTAGTGGTATGTCAGCTACAATGAACGGTTCTATTCACTTCTCTATAAATGATGGATGGCATCCTGAATTTGCAAGAGATGGTAGAAATGCTTTTACTATACCTGAGCTAGATCACAAGTTAAGTATAGAAGAGCAAGATAGATTGGATAATAAAAACATGATGGATATTTTAGAAAATACTATTATTCCAACATATTATGACAATTCAAAAAGATGGGTAGAGATCATGAAAAATGCCATGGGTGAAATAGAACAAGATTTTCACTCTGGAAGAATGGCAGATGAATACTATGTAAGAATGTTTGACTATAGCAAGACAAAATAATGACTTCAAATATAAAATATATGAGCGGTGTTAAAGGCTTAAAAGATATAGATGTTGATGGTCAAAGAGTCTTAATAAGAGTAGATTTTAATGTTCCTGTTGACTCACACAATAACATCTCAGATGATAGAAGAATTCGCTTAGCACTGCCTACTATAAACTACTGTATAGATCATAATGCTAAATCAATTGTCTTAGTAACGCATTTTGGTCGCCCAAAAGGCTCATTTAATGAAAAATATAGTCTTGTCCATATTAAAAAAAGATTAGAGAGACTCTTAGAGAGAAAAGTTGAGTTTATTAAGGATTTAGAGAGCTCTAAAGATATAGTCTGTGCATCTTCATCGCAAGAGATATTTTTACTAGAAAATATAAGATTTCATGAAGGTGAGAAGCAAAATGATAAAGGGCTATCAAAAAAACTAGCCTCACTTTGTGATCTATATGTAAATGATGCATTTGGAACATCTCACCGCAAACACGCTTCAACTCATGGAATCACT
Organism: Sulfurimonas sp.; assembly: GCF_023228785.1. Taxonomy (GTDB): domain Bacteria; phylum Campylobacterota; class Campylobacteria; order Campylobacterales; family Sulfurimonadaceae; genus Sulfurimonas. Next base: position 67,038 of record NZ_JALOAN010000006.1, on the reverse strand, counting down.
GAGTTTGTAGATACAAAAGTTGCTGGTTTTTTAATGATGAGAGAGATAGAAGCCTTCTCTAAAGCGCTAGAAGATCCTGTTCGTCCAATTGCCTTAGTTATTGGTGGAGCAAAGATATCATCTAAGATAACTCTTCTTGAAGCAGTTTTACAAAAAGTTGATAAACTCATAATTGGTGGAGCTATGAGCAATACATTTTTAAAAGCACAAGGCTACGATATGCAAAAGTCTCTCTATGAAGAAGACTTTGTATCTACTGCTGCAAATGTTTTACAAGAGGCTAAAAAGTTTGGTGTAAAGGTCTATCTGCCAGTTGATGTGGTCATAACTGACTCTATTGAAAAACCAATAAATGTAAGAGTAGTACCTGCACAAGATATTTTAGAGGGTTTTATGGCTGTAGATATTGGTCCTGCGACACTGAAACTATTTACTCAAGCAGTAGAGCTTTCAAATACAATTATTTGGAACGGGCCTATGGGAATCTATGAGATAGATAACTTCTCTAAAGGAACTTTTAAATTAGCTAGTGCAATTGCTGATTGTTATGCTTATACTATTGTCGGCGGTGGAGATACTGCAGATGCAGTTGATAAGTGTGGAGAGTCTGATAATTTTAGTTTTATATCTACTGGTGGTGGAGCTTCTTTGGAGCTTTTAGAGGGTAAAATATTACCAGGCTTTAAAAATCTCAATAGAGTAGTAGAATAAGAAATAGTGATTTCACTTAGTTGAAAAGGTACTACTTCAAATCTCTATGATAAAATAATACTAAGTGATATTATAAAACTAAATTCATAAAGGAGATAATCATGCTAAAGGTAACTAAAAAAGGTGATAAGGCTTGGGTAACATTTTCAATTATGCCAGAATCTGAGTGTGAAGTATTTTTGTCTGGAGAGTGGAATGAATGGCAAGATGAAGAGATGAAAGTAAAAAAAAGTGGTGAATATTATTTGACAAAAGTGCTAAGTTGCAATCAATCTTATGAGTTTGGATATAAGATTGATAGTAGATGGATTTGTGATAACGAAGTCCAAACAGTAGAGTCACCATTTGGATCAAAAAACTCTCTTTTAAAATTATAAAAACAAATAAACTTTAGGAGCTTAACATGAAAGCAGTAGTTATGGCAGGTGGATTTGGTACTCGAATCCAACCATTGACACATTCAAGACCAAAACCTATGTTACCAATAATGAATAAGCCTATGATGGAGCACACAATGATGATGCTCAAAGATTTAGGTATCAAAGAGTTTATCGTTCTTTTGTATTTTAAACCAGAAATTATTCAAGATTATTTTAAAGATGGAAGCGATTTTGGGATCAAGATAAGCTATGTTGTTCCTGATGGAGATTATGGAACTGCTGGAGCTGTGAAATTAGCGCAAGAGCTTATTGGTGATGATAATTTTATAATTATTAGTGGAGATCTAGTCACTGATTTTGATTTTAAAAAGCTCTTTGATTTTCATAAAAAGAAAAAATCCAAACTCTCTATAGGTTTAACTTCTGTTGAGAATCCTTTACAGTTTGGTGTTGTTATAGCAAATAAAGATAGTGTAATTGAAAAATTTTTAGAAAAGCCAAGTTGGGGAGAAGTCTTTAGTGATACGATAAATACAGGTATTTATATAATAGAACCAGAAATTTTAGAGCATATACCTACAGGTGAAAATTTTGACTTTGCTAAGGATCTTTTTCCTTTGCTTATGAAAAAAAATATAGAGCTTATGGCTTGTAATTTAAAAGGTTACTGGAGAGATGTTGGTAATCCTGAGAGCTATAGAGAAGTTTATGATGATATTTTAAACCATAAAGTAAATTTTAAAATCCATGGCAAAGAACAAAAATATTATGATGGAGTTCTTTATAGCGATGAGATATATGAACTCGATAAGTCTGTTGAGATTACAGGTACAGTTCTTTTAGGAAAAAATGTAAAAATAGGAAAAAATGTAAAACTAAACAATGTAGTTATCGGTGACAATGTAGTTATTAAATCATCTTGTAAGATTAGAAATAGTGTGTTTTGGGAAAATATAAGTGTTGGTAGAGGTGCAAAGTTAGATAATTGTATAGTTTGTAATAATAACGAGATAGATATAAATGTAACAGCAAAAGCTGGTTTGATCCTCTCTGAGGGTTGTGAAGTTGGAGAGCTAACAACATTTCAGCAAGATGTTGTAATTTGGCCCGATAAAAAAATAGAGGCAGCTTCAATAGTTAGTAATAACCTTGTCTTAGGTAGCAAATATAAAAATTCTATATTTGAAGATGGAAGTGTCTCAGGTAAGAGTAATGTTGAACTCTCGTGTGAAATGGTTACAAAACTAGCTGAAGCCTTTGCTTCTCAGTTTCCAATAGGATCTAATATCATCGTAGGTAGAGATCATGATAAAAGTTCTCGTATGCTCAAACGTGCTTTTTTAGGGGGGTTGTTATCTTCTGGTTTAAATGTTATAGATATTAAAGATGCTCCTCAGCCTGTTATTAGGCATGAAATTGTAAACAATGACTCTGTCGTCGGTGGAGCTAATTTTAAAAGATGTACTCTCGACACACTTAGTTCTGAAATTACCCTCTTTAACGAAGATGGAATGAAGATAACAACAAGTTCATCAAATAGCATAGAAAAAGCATTTTTTACAGAGAAGTTTCGTAGAGTAGATTATTCACAAATTGGTAGTATTAAAGAGACTCCTCATCATGCAGAGTGCTTTAGATACAAAAAAGCAGTAGAGAGTAAAATTAACAATGGCATCATCAAGTGCGGTACTTTTAAAGTAGTAGTAGATCTGATGCATGGCATAATATCAGACATAATGCCATCTATACTAAACTCTATAGGTGTGGAAAATATAGTTTTAAACACCTATTATGATGAACATAAGTTAGCTAACATCGCACTCTTAGAAAAAAATAGCGCAACAAATACATCAGTAATAGTAAAGAGCTTAGGCTACGATATGGGAGTTCTGATTCATCAAAATGCTAAAACGCTAAGTTTGATAACTGAAAAAGGAAAAATATTAAGTAAAGTAGAACTACTTTATAGTGTATTGGAACTTTTAAATCTATCTGTTATAGATAAGAAAAAAAGAGTTTTTTTACCAACGTGGGCACCAGATATAAAACACTTTGAAAACCTTGAAATAGATAGTGGTAAGTACTCGGATTTTAAACCAAAAGATCTTATGAAGTATGATCTTATAGCTACGGTTGATGGAAACTTTGCTTTTACTGAGTTTAGTTATACTCGTGATGCAATATATTCAACTCTCAAGATTATGGAACTTATAAGTTGTCATAAAGTAAAACTCTCCAATCTTGCTGCATCTATAGAGGAGTTTTACTATAAAACTTTTAAGATAGATTGTGCTCAATCGCTTAAAGGCAAGATGATGAGAAAATTCTTAGAAGATGCAAAAGATAAAAAATCATCCACTGATGATGGGGTTAAAATATGGGAGAATAAAACAGACTGGATTTTAATGATTCCGGATCAATACAATAATCATCTCAATATCTATATTCAAGCAAAAGATGATAACTCTGGTGAGGCTATTTATGAAAAATATAGTGATAAAATTTTAAAATGGTCAAAAGAATAAAGGATAAAAGTTGAATCTTAGTTTTATATGGCACATGCATCAACCTGATTATCGTGATGCTACAGGTATTATGCAGATGCCATGGGTTTTTCTGCATGCAATAAAAGATTATTATGACATGCCTTGGATGCTTTACAGACATAAGGGTTTAAAGGCTACTTTTAACATAACCTCTCCGCTTATATCACAATTGGAACTCTACTATAATAGAGCAGATGAGCATGATAAATTTTTAGCTCTTTGGCTTAGTGATCCAACTCTTTTAGATGAAGAATCAAGAGCTTGGATTTTAAAAATATGTAAAAGCACACAGTACGATACTATGGTTAAAGAGTTTCCAAGATATAAAGAGTTATATAGTAGAGAGCATTTTAACAATAATGATCTTTTAGATATTGAAGTGCTTTTTATGCTCTCTTGGTGTGGTTTTTACTTAAGAGAAAACTCTCAAGTTGTAAAAGATCTGATTCAAAAGCAAAGAGATTATGATTACGAAGATAAAGCTTTACTTTTAAGAGAGCTTTCTAGATTTGTATCTGTGATCTTTGATTATTACAAAAGGTTACATGATGAAGGTGTTATCAGCATATCGACAACACCTTTAAATCATCCGATTTTACCACTACTTCTAGATATGAAAAATGCAGTATATGCAAATTCAAGTACAAATATTCCAAAAGATCACATCTCACTAGCTGATGATGCAGCTTTGCAAGTTATAAAGTCAAAAGAGTTATTTCTTAAAACATTTGGCTTTACACCAGATGGATTTTGGCCCGCTGAGGGTTCAGTAGATGAAAAAACTGTAGCACTTTTAAGCGAACATGGTATTAAGTGGATAGCGACTGATGAGGCGATACTTTTTAAATCTATAAATTCTTACAATAGGGACAATCTCTATAAAACGTATCAATATAAAGAGATGTGTATGGGATTTAGAGATCACTACTTAAGTGACTTGATTGGTTTTTCATATAGACATCAAGAAGCTATCTCTGCTACAAATAATTTTATAAATGAACTTCAAAAGATAGAAAATAAAAATAATAATAATACAGTTTTTATCATTTTAGATGGTGAGAATGCATGGGAGTTTTACAAAAACAATGGCTTTGATTTTTTTGATGCGCTTTATGGTAAATTAAATAACTTATCATGGTGTAAGACTTTAACGATGGATGAAGTCTATGAGTTAGATAAAACTAAACTTGAGCATTTAGCTCCTGGGAGTTGGATCAATGGCGAGTTTAATACTTGGGTTGGGCACAATGAAAAAACAAGAGCTTGGGAACTTATATATGTTACAAAAAAGGATTATCAAAGACATAAAGAGACTTTAAGTGATGAAACAAAAGCCAAGATTAGTGAGCATTTTTTATCTGCTGAGTGTTCAGATTGGTTTTGGTGGTATGGAGATGATCACTTTACAGAGTTTGGTGTAGAGTTTGATGAGTTATTTAGAAATCACTTGATCGAGATCTATGAACTGATGAATCTTAAAGCTCCAACTGATATTTTTATACCAATACTAGAAGATAAGAGTGTTGTGAACTTTTGGTTAAAACCACAATCACATATATCTCCACATATAAATGGAAAACATGACTCTTTTTTTGAGTGGATTGGTTGTGGTGTTATTGATGAGAGTAAGCTTTTTTCAACTATGGATAGACAAAGAGGACCAATAAGAAAGATACTATATGGTCAAGATAATGAAAAAATCTATATATCTTTTTTAGCTAAAAGAAATAAAATGAGTAGTGATGATTTTATAAATGTTGCGATTGAACCTTTAAATGTAAAGGCAAGATTAGCCATGAAATCACAAAAAACTTTTATAGGACCACTCGAAGTTGAAGTCGCCTTTGAAAATGTGTTTGAACTAAGCATAGATAAAAAGTTAATAGAAGATGATTCGATATCTCTAATCTTTGAAGTTGAACAGGATGAAAAGATTATTCAATCTCTTCCAGGTTTTGGTGAGCTTAAAATTGATTTAGGTAACGATTATAGTAAAAACTGGTTTATATAAGGAAAAAATATGCATAAAGTATCGTTGTTGTTTGGTGTGCATATGCATCAACCAGTTGATAATTTTGGGGATGCCGTTGATGAGGCTATAGAACTTTGTTATAAACCTTTTTTTGAGACTATGGTTAATTATCCAGAGTTTAAGTTTAGTGTACATTGTAGTGGTTGGTTGCTTGATAGGATCAGAAAAAACAGTCCTGATATATTTCAAAATATGAAGACATTAACTGATAATGGATCTATTGAGTGGATAGGTGCAGGATACTATGAGCCAGTGCTTAGTTCAATCCCATCAAATGATCGCAAGGCACAGATCAAAAAACTAAATAAATATATAAAAAAACATCTCGGCGTAAAGCCAAAAGGTTTATGGCTTACTGAACGTGTTTGGGAGTCTTCAATAGTTCTAGATATAGCCTCTTGTGGGAATGAATTTGTTATGGTAGATGATTATCATTTTTTAAGCAGTGGCTTTGATGCAAATAAGATGAATGGATATTATAAAACTGAAGAGAGTGGTTTGGAGATTGGTTTATTTCCAATTGCTCAGTCTCTTAGATATGCTTTGCCATTTTTTAGTGTCCAGCGTGCTATTGATACCATTCTCAAATGTGCAGATAGCGAAAACTCTGCAGCTATAATATTTGATGATGCAGAAAAATTTGGTTTATGGCCAAAAACACATGAATGGGTATATGAGAAAAAATGGCTTGAGAAGTTTTTAAAAGCTGTTATAGGTCATAAACAGATTCAAACACAACACTTTAGTGACTATATGAAGCAAAATCGCTCTTTAGGCTTAGCTTATTTAAATAACACTTCATATTTTGAGATGGGAGAGTGGAGTTTAAAACCAGCGCAAACGATAGCTCTAGAGAGCTTAAAACAATCTCTTGGAGATGAGTATTTTAATAAGATGGCAGTTGCCTTTGTAAAAGGCGGTGTTTGGAAGAATTTTTTTATAAAATATAGTGAGAGTAATTATCTCCATAAAAGAATGTTAAACCTTAGCCTAAATCAAGAAAATTTAGATAAAAGTACTCTAGATCTACTCTATAAACTACAAACAAATGATGTTTTTTGGCACGGTGTTTTTGGAGGTCTTTATCTTCCAAATCTAAGAGACAATGCTTATAAATATCTTCTTGAGATAGAAAAAACAAGAGCTCAAAAACACACAACATACGAACTCTTGGATATAAACAAAGATGGATATGATGAACTTAAAGTATTGACTCAAAACCTTAGTGCTGTTTTTTCAACAAGACATGGCGCTCAAATGATTGAACTTGGATCTTTAGAGACCTTTTTTAATTGGCAAAACACTCTTATGAGAAGGAAAGAGGCTTACCATGAAAAAATCTTAAATCCAAAAGTAGAGATAGTCCACCAAAGTAGTGAAGATGAGATAGAGACTATACATAGTGATGCTGTGCTTATAGATGAGAGTTTAAAAGATGAACTCATATATGATTGGTATCCAAAGTACTCATTTATAGATCATTTTAGTTTTGAAGGTTTTTGCTTAGAAAGTTTTAAAGATCTTACATTTAGAGAAGTTGGTGACTTTGTAAATCAAGCTTTTGTAAAGAATGAGAAAGAAAACATCTTTATAAGAGATGGAGGATTGTACCTAGATGAGTCATATCCAACAAGATTAACAAAAGAGTATATGTTTGATAAAAATAAAATAGAGTTAAACTTAGATGTAGATAGCAAGTACTCGCAAAAACTCTTTTATGCAATGGAGTTTAACTTTCATTTTGCACATCCTCATAAAGTTACTTTCAATTCTAAAACTATTGAAAATGGCTTTAGTGAAGTTGATTGTGATGAACTTATTATAGTTGATGATTTTACAAATCAGATCTTAAAGTTAACAACAAACAAGAAGTGTAATATCTATGGATATATTTTAAATACAGTATCTCAAAGTGAGAGTGGCTTTGATAAAGTAGCGCAAGGAATATCTTTTATATTTTCAACTTCGTATGAATCAAAATTAAGTTTAAATGTCGCATTAGAGGTAAAAAATGTCTGAAATAAGATTAGATACAATTAATAACAAATATGTAATTATCGCACCAGAGAGGTTGCATAGACCAAATTTAGAAGGCTACACTAAGCGAAAAAAGATTAATCCAAATTGTCCATTTTGCGAAGGAAATGAACATTTGACTCCTAATGAGGTCTATGCTCTAAGGTATAACGAGCCAAACAAAGGAATGTGGAGAACAAGAGTAGTACCAAATCTTTATAAGGCTGTGCAGGTTGAACTTGAAGATATAGCCCAAAGAGATGGTCTATTTGAGTATAGATCTGGAGTGGGTGCTCATGAGATCTTAATAGACTCTCCTTGTCATGATTGTGATATTGGTGATATGAGTGTTAACGATATAGAAAATTGGTTACGCACAATGATTATAAGGATGGAAGATCTTAAGAATGATAAAAGACTGATTTATTTGAGTATTTTCAAAAATTTTGGACAAAATGCTGGAGCTACACAAGATCATCCTCATACTCAATTATTGGCACTTCCTGTTATACCTAAGAAGCAATTAGCTTTTTTAAGTAGAAATGAAGAGTACTATTTGCGTCATGGACGAGGAAAGATAGAAGATGTAGTGCATAATGAGATCAAGGTGAAGAAAAGAGTTCTATATATTGTTGGGAACTTTGTCTCTTTTTGTCCATATGCAAGTGAGTTTCCATTTGAAGTTATGATAGCTCCTACTAAAAACATATCTAGTTTAAACAGATGTTCTAGAGAAGATCTTATAGATCTAGCAAATATAATAAAAATGACATTTAAAAAATTAAATCAACAGCTTGGAGTTTTTGATTACAACTTATACTTTGACTTAGCGCCACTAAACCCAAACTTTGAGGCTGAAAAATATATGTTTAGTATTGATAAAAATTATCGATTTACCTTAAGAGTAGCACCTAGGATCTATAGGTTAGGTGGTTTTGAAGTCTCTACTGGAATGTATATAAATAGTGTTGAACCAGAGTATTGTGCACGACTATTACGAGGAGATTGAGATGATAAATATTTTGCTTAGTAGATTGACTCAAGTAAAAACTCAAAGTAAGTTAAAAGAGTCGTTAAAGAGTATACAATGAAAATACTTTTTGCTTCAAGTGAAATGTTTCCTTATGCCAAAAGTGGTGGTTTAGCAGATGTTGCCGCTTCACTTCCCAAATCATTATCAAAGTTCGTAGATATATCGACTCTTATGCCAATGTATGGATTTATGCAAAAAGAGGAATTGGTACTAGAATATAGTGATGAGATTAGTTTAGGCGGAGTCTCTTATAAACTTAAATTTTACAAAAAAGATAATACGGCTACATATTTTGTAGAAGCTCCACTACTTAGTGACACACAAAACCTTTATGGTGATGAGTTTGGAGATTATGTAAATAATGATCTGCGTTTTGGGATTTTTTGTAAGGCTATAGTAGTTTTAGCAAAGAGATTATCAGTAGATGTGTTGCATCTAAATGATTGGCATACGGCTCTTAGCTCGCTTTATCTAAAAGAAGAAAAATCAAAAATCAAAACTCTTTTTACTATCCATAACCTTTCATATCAGGGGATTTTTAGTAAGAAGTCACTAAAAAGACTCTCAATTGGCAAAAAATATTTTAATATAGATGGATTAGAATTTTATGAAAAAATTAGCTTTTTAAAGGCGGGCATAGCCTATAGTGATGCTGTAACTACCGTTAGTCCAACTTATGCAAAAGAGATTTTAACAAAAGAGTTTGGATGCGGACTTGAGGGTTTTTTAAAGTATCATAAAAATAAATTGTATGGAATTTTAAATGGTATAGATACGAATCTTTTTAATCCAAAAACTGATCTTAGTTTGTACAAAAATTTTGATTATAAAAGTCTAGATAAAAAAGAAGAAAATAAAAAAGCTTTTTTTAAAAACTCCTCTTTAAAAAATTCAAAAATTCCACTTTTTGTAATGGTGACTCGTCTTGTTGAACAAAAGGGCATAGATCTACTTATAAAGTCACTGAAAAAAATATTATCAAAAAAAATAAATCTATATGTAGTTGGAGAAGGAAGTCCTGACTTTGTAGCTAAGTTAGAGAAATTTTCTAAAAAATATGAAAATTTTGAGTTTACAAATATTTATGATGAAGCGCTCTCTCACAGGATTTATGCAGCTGCAGACTTTTTACTAATGCCATCAAAGTTTGAGCCATGTGGTTTGAGCCAAATGATTTCAATGACTTATGGAGCTATACCAATTGTGCATGAAATAGGTGGACTAAAAGATAGTGTTATAGATGGTGTTGATGGGATTGTATTTAAAGGCGAGAGAAAAAAAGATCTAACTCTAGCAGTTGAGAGGGCAATGGATCTTAGAAAGAGAAGTGAACTATTTAACTCCATGAGAGTGACTGCTATGAAAAAAGATCTATCATTTACTAGTAGTGCATTAAAATATATAGAGATCTATAAAAAGATATTATCATGACTTTAGTAGTTGATGCAGGTGGAACACATCTTCGAGCTGAGATCCATTCTAAAAATGGATTGCAAGAGAAGTTAAATGAGAAGAGTTCAACTGTTGGACTTGCATCATGGATGGAGACAATCATAAAAGATCATAGTGATATAAAAACTATATGCATCTCTTATGCTGGACAAGTAAAAGATGGAGTGATAATCTCTGCTCCAAATATTAAAGTAGATGTACACGAAATAAAAGAGTATTTTAAAGATAAATATGAGATCTCACTCTTTATAGAAAACGACTTAAACTGTGCAGTAATAGCAGAGAGTACTTACTTAAAAGAAGAAGATGTTTGTGCTATATATATAGGAACTGGGCTTGGTCTTGGAGTTGTTAGTTCAGGCAATCTTATAACTGGTTTTAGTGGCGTGGCTACTGAGATAGGGCATATTGCATATAAAGAGGCGCCTTTTGTCTGTGGATGTGGTAAGAGTAACTGCATCGAACTTTTTGCTTCTGGATCTGCCTTAGATAGATGGAAAAAACATAAAAAGATAGATCCAAAACTTAATTTACAAGATCTAAAGGATACTCCAGAGTTTAGTGAGATCTATAAAGAGTTTGAACTTGCACTTCTTTATTCAGTCTCAACTGCCATAACGCTTTTTAATCCAAAAGTCGTAGTTTTAGGTGGTGGAATTATAGAGTCAAACCCACAACTTGAGAGTATAATAGCTAGTAAGATAGAAGAGTTTGCTATGCCTGTCGCACTTAGAGGTGTAAAAATAATCAAGACAAAACTTAATAATGCACCGATAATAGGTGCTTTAATGCTAAAGGACTTAAGATGAGTAAAAAAAAGCTTAACATATTATTTGCAGCATCAGAGGTTGTTCCATATGCTAAAACTGGAGGTCTGGCTGATGTAGCCGGTGCTCTTCCAAAAGCCATAAAAGAGCTAGGTCACAACATCATAATTGTAATGCCGAGATACTACCAAATAGACACAGCAGATCTAGTAAAACTTGAAGCTCCTCTAGGCGTTCCAATGGGCGTTATGGGCGAGTTTTGGGCAGCGGTTTATACTACAACACTTCCAAATAGTAAGGTACCAATATACTTTATAGACTATGAGGAGTATTTTGGTAGAAGCAGGCTCTACGAAGATGAAGCAGGCGAGGGCTTTAAAGATAATGACAACCGTTTTATCTTCTTCTCTAAGGCAGTTTTACAACTCTCAAATATGCTAAATTTTGCACCAGATATAGTCCATGCAAACGATTGGCACACGGCTACAATTCCGCTTCTTATGAGAACTAGATTTTACCATGACTTCGCATATGCAAAATCAGTTTTAACCATTCACAACCTACAGCATCAAGGACATTTCTTTAAAGGTGCCATAGATGTTTTAGAAGTTGGTTGGAACTACTTTAACTCACACGATCTAGAGAGTCATGATGGAGTAAACTTTCTAAAAGCGGGAATATCAAGAGCAGATGCAGTTACAACAGTCTCTAAAAAGTATGCACAAGAGATCCAGACACAAGAGTTTGGTTTTGGCTTAGAGCATCACATACAAGCACATGCTCATAAAGTTTATGGGATCTTAAATGGTGTTGACTATGATGAGTGGAATCCTTCTGTTGATAAACACATTGCTAAGAAGTATGACGCTGATGATATGAGTGGAAAGCTTGTTTGCAAGCGAGATATCCAAAAACACTTTGGACTTGAGGTTAGAGATGATGTAGCTCTAATTGGCTTTGTGGGAAGATTTGTAGAGCAAAAAGGCATAGCGATGATAGCTTCCATCCTTAACTCTATACTAGATTTTGATGTTCAAATCGTAGTCCTTGGAACTGGCGAGAAGTGGGCAGAAGATTTCTTTAGCACAACTTCATACCATCGCCCAAACTTTGCTGTTCATGTGGGTTATTCAGATGCACTAGCACACAAAATAGAAGCAGCAAGCGATATGTTTTTAATGCCCTCACTATTTGAGCCATGTGGACTTAACCAGATCTATAGTCTAAGATATGGGACTTTACCAATAGTAAGAGCTACAGGCGGTTTGGACGACACCATAGACAACTTTGATGAGTTTCATGAGAGTGGGAATGGATTTAAGTTTTATGAGGCTTCAAATGATGCACTTTACCACACTATAAAGTGGGCGTTAGATGTTTACTATAACTCTCCTGACTCATTTAAAGAGATGCAAAAAAGAGCGATGGGTGAGTATTTTGGTTGGGATAGTGCAGCTTTAGAGTATGTAGATATCTATAAAAATATATTAGGAAGATGATATGAACTACGATATCTTTTACGATGTGACTCTCTTTAGTGAACTAGATATTTATCTCTTTAAAGAGGGTACTCACTCAAAACTCTACAATCATCTAGGATCTCATCTATATATAAGAGATGGAGTTAGTGGTACATACTTTGCAGTCTGGGCTCCAAATGCTCAAAGCGTATCGGTTAGGGGAGACTTTAACTCTTATAGCGAGAGTGCTCATCCTTTAAAAATAAGAGATGATGAGTCTGGGATCTGGGAGGGTTTTATAACAGGCGTAGAGCAAGGTATGACTTACAAATACCATATAAATGCAGACTCAGATAGTGCGAATAAAGATAAGGCAGATCCATACGCTTTTTGTAGCGAGGTAGCTCCCTCCTCAGCTTCAAAGGTTTATGAGCTTGATGGCTATAAGTGGGGAGATAAAAAATGGATGAAAAAGAGAGCAAAATATAACTCCCACAAAGCTCCTATATCTATCTATGAGGTTCATTTGGGATCTTGGAGAAGAAAGGTAGAAGAGGATAATCGCTACTTAACATATCTAGAGTCCGCAAGAGAGTTAGCCCAGTATCTAAAAGAGATGAACTTTACACATATTGAGCTTCTACCAATAACGGAGTTTCCATTTAAGGGATCTTGGGGTTATCAGGTCACTGGCTACTTCGCACCGACTGCAAGATTTGGCACGCCTCATGAGTTTATGCAGTTTGTAGATATTATGCATGAATATGAGATCGGAGTTATACTAGACTGGGTTCCATCGCACTTTGTGACAGATGGGCATGGTCTTATGAACTTTGATGGGACTTGCCTTTATGAGCATAAAGATCCAAGAAAGGGTTACCATCCACAGTGGAAGAGTGCTATCTTTAACTATGATAGAGATGAAGTTCGTGCTTTTTTAATAAGCTCTGCAATGTTTTGGCTTGAGAAATACCATATAGATGGCATACGAGTAGATGCAGTAGCTTCAATGCTCTATTTAAACTATGCAAGGGAAGATGGAGAGTGGGAACCAAATGAAGATGGTAGTAATGTTAACCGCGGGGCAGTTAAGTTTTTAGAGCAGTTAAATATTAGAGCTTATGGTGAGTTTAGCGACATCATGATGATAGCAGAGGAGTCAACAAACTACTCACAGGTGTGTGGAGCAGTAAGTGAGGGCGGACTTGGATTTGGTTACAAATGGAATATGGGTTGGATGCATGATATTTTAAAATACATGAAGTTTGATCCAGTTTATAGAGAGCACCATCACAAAGATCTAACATTTAGTTTTGTCTATATGTTCAATGAAAACTATGTACTTCCGCTTAGCCACGATGAAGTTGTTCATATGAAGGGATCTCTCATAAACAAGATGCCTGGCGATAACTATAAAAAGTTTGCAAACCTAAGAGCATTATATTCTTTAATGATGTCTCATCCTGGGAAAAAACTACTCTTTATGGGTGGAGAATTTGCACAGTTTGCGGAGTGGAACTACGAGCAAAGTTTAGACTGGCATCTCTTAGAGTATAAAGAGCATAAAGGTATGCAAAACACTGTAAAAGAGTTAAATAGTTTGTACATAAATGAAGAGTCACTTCATCTTAACGATGTTGAGAAAAATGGTTTTGAGTGGATAGAAGAGAATGACTACCAAGCTAATGTTATATCGTTTGTAAGGTTTGGAGCTAAAAAAACAAAGCCTATTATAATTGTATGTAACTTCTCAGATAAAGAGCACATAGGTTACAACTTAGGCGTACCAAATAAAGGCACATACGAAGAGATCTTTAGCTCAAATAGCCAAGAGTTTGGTGGATATGGTTCGCTAAATAAAGAGCCTATAAAGTCAGTTAAAGAAGAGTGTCATGGGAGAGAAAATATGTTGAAAATAAATCTAGCATCTTTGAGTGTTAGTTATTTTAAGAAGTGCTGATTTAATAATTTAATGCTCTGAGTAATCTATAAACTAGATTCCGTGTCAAGCACGGAATGACGGAATGTGAATCATCTTAAACAAACAAACTGTCCTCCTGAACAATTAAAGGTTTGTAAAGGTAAGTAAAACTCTCCCTACAAGATGAACATCATCTTGAGCATAGACTAGATGAGAATATTTGGGGTTTATAGAGACAAAACTTTTACTTTTTATATCGTACTTTTTAACCCACATTTTAGATCCATGATACAAAACATATATAGCCTCATCAATTAGTTCTTTTTGAGATAGATCTGCTACGATGAGAGCTTTGTCGTTTATAACAGGCTGCATCGATTCTCCATCTACTAAAAGAGAAAAAAGAGAGGCCTCTTTAAAACCATTTTTTAGTAGATCTCTTGAGAGGATGAGATCTTTTGTCTTATGCTCATCAAAAACATCAATATATTGTAAGTTTATTGTATCTATGGTTTTATCCTTTTATCTCTTTACAAAGTACCTAACACTAGGTGAGCTTGAATCTATGTGAAGAAGTTTATAGCCGTGTTTTTCAACATCTAAGGGGATGTTGTTTATGCTCTGTGGGCAGTCACTAATAACTTCTAGTATATCGTCATCTCCTAACTCTCTAAGTGCTTCTATAGTCTTTATAGCTGGGTATGGACATGGTTCTGTTTGCATGTCTAAGCGGTGAGTTGGTGTTGGTATATTATTTTGCATAATTTGCTCCATTTAGTTTTTTTGAGTAATTTTTTTCTATCTTTAAAATTAGTAAAAACAGTAAAAATAGTAACAAGTAGTTGAACAAGAGTCCGCCATAAGCTCCAAAAGACTCAAGCAGGTTTATTTTTGGCCATGAAGTAGCAACAAGCGGTGCTATGTCATCCCAAACAAAGGCTAGAAGTGTTGCACCTATGACATTTCCGATGCCTACTATCCAAAAGTGAGTTTGACCCTCTACTGCTCTATACATCCAACCACACTCACATCCCCCAGCTACAACGATGCCAAAGCCAAACAAAGCTCCGCCTATAATAGTGTTTGGTCCTGCCCACATAATTTTAGGTGGAACTCCAATGAGAATGTAGCTAAAGATCCCGATGGTTGATACTGCCATTGCGATAACTATAGCTCTTGACATCTGACTTCGCCCAGTAATGAAGAGATCTCTAAACGCTGAGGTAAAACAGATCTGTGCTTTTGCAATGATGAGTCCAAATGCAGATCCAAAGAGCATAGCTACACCGAGCTTTGTAGACCCAACAACGAAGATGAGGTATAAAGCCCAGAGCATTATGAGTGAGAAAACAATTGTGCCAAAAGTAAAAAAGCCTTTGGCTCTGTCTTTTTGAACGATTTGTGGGGTGTCACAACTTATAGCCTGCATTTGAACTTTTGAGCGAAAAAGTTTTAACTGAGTAAATTTTACTCCAAAGTAAACTCCAACTATCATAGCTATAGTAAAAAACCAAGCGTGTGCTGAGAACTGAGGTATGCCCGTAAAAAGACTTGCAAGGTTACAACCCATGCCTAGTCTAGCTCCAAAACCAGCGATTATGCCGCCTATAAGAGCTTGGTAGATCCTAATGCGACTTGCAGGAAGTCTAAACTTTAGCTTGTTTCCCCAAAGAGTAGCGGCAATAATTCCACCAAACATTCCAATGATCATAACGCCATCGACTCTAGTTAAGGAAGTTCCTTGCATGCCCATAATGTTGAAATATCCCCAGTCGCTAATATCGACTCCAGAAGCTTCTAAAATATGTCCGCCCCATCTTGTAAACTCGCCTGTAACGGCCCAGTAAGTTCCAGTGATGCCAAAGTAGTAAACAGATAAAACGCCAAGGGCGATGACAGCGGGTGTGGGCCTCCAAAAGGAAGTTAACATCCTTTTTAACTCATGAGTAATACTCATTTTTCTCTCCAAAAATTAGGTTTAAGATGACAAAAATGAAGTTTTAATACAAGTCGCTAAAAATCAAATGTCCATTTGTTCCACAAATCTAAGCAAATTGTAGTCAAAGAAATCTTTATTTTTTATAAAAAGGTAAAATATTTTTTACTATATTAATATTGCTTTAACATAACTCTATGTAAAATACTTCTTAGACATTTACCTATGGAATAGGTGTACATAGATGGCAGACTCTTTTTTTTTACGCACTCTTTGAACTCCCCATTTCATAAATAATTTTAAGGTTACTAAATGAACAATCAACATAGATTGACCAAGTTCGTTCAAGCAGCTGGTTGAGCAGCAAAGATGGGTCCGGGGGATCTAAAACATAGTGTTTGCTCACTCATTCCAGATGATGAAAATGTTCTTGTAGGTTTTGAAAACTCAGAAGATGCTTGTGTGTACAGGTTAAATGATGAAGAAGCGCTTGTGCAGACTCTTGACTTTATAACGCCTGTAGTAGATGATCCATTTATCTATGGAAAAATTGCAGCAGCAAACTCGCTCTCAGACATCTTTGCAATGGGAGCTGATGTTAAAACGGCTCTAAATATAGTAGGTTTTGATAGTAAAAACCATAACAAAGAGGTCTTAGTAGAGATACTAAGAGGCGGAAACGAGAAGATAAAAGAGTGCGGTGGAGTTTTGATGGGCGGTCATACAATAGAGTCGCTAGAGATGTACTACGGACTAAGTGTGACAGGGCTGATTCATCCTAAACAGATCTACAGAAACAACACCCCAAAAATAGGGCATGTTTTAGTTCTTACAAAGCCTATCGGTATGGGGATTTTAACTACTGCTATAAAGCGAGATCTGCTAAGTGAGCCAACTATGCTTGAAGCTATAAAAGTGATGCAAGAGTTAAACTATAAAGCGTCAAAGTTGCTTCGCAAATTTGATGTTAGTGCTTGTACAGATGTGACAGGTTTTGGGCTTTTAGGTCACGCACTTGAATCTACAAACGAGGGTGTAACTATAAAAATAGATGCATTACAAGTTCCCATAATGGCGGATGCGATAGCTCTTTCTTTAGAGGGTGTAGTGCCAGGTGGAACTAAGAAAAATATGGCTTACTTAGAAGACAAAGTAACATTTTCTAAGAGTGCAGAGCATCTTCGTCTTATGCTTTGCGATGCTCAGACATCTGGCGGTCTTTTAGTCTCCATGGATGAGAAAGATGCAAAAGAGTATATAAAAACAGTAGAAGAGTTTAGTTTTGGATATGCGAGAATCATCGGAAGTGTTGAGCCAAGAGGCGATAGAGCTATTGAAGTTTACTAACTTTGGTGAGAAGGCGAAGGAATCGAACCTCCCGAGGTTTTGTCAGCAAAACCTCCATCAGGGTTGAAGCCTGTGGTGTCCACCAGGATCACATGCCCCCCAAAGTAGAAGTGAAGTTTACATCATACAATATAAAAACTACATAAAAGGGTAAAAATGTTTTTACTAAAATCAATTCCCAAGGTTGACAAGTTTATAGCTCATAAAGAGTTTAAAGCACTAGGAAGCTCTTTAGTTATGAGTCTGACTAAAGAGTTACTTAGTGAGTTAAGAGAAAATATACTAAGTGAAAAAGTTACAGCCTTTGATGAAGAAGATCTAGTAAAAGAACTTTTACAAAGATATGAAGATCTCACCCAGCCATCACTTCAAACGCTTATAAATGCGACTGGTATCATAGTCCATACAAACTTAGGAAGAAGCCTCATAGATCCAGATGCATTTGATAGAGTAAAAGATCTTGTAACAAACTATAACAATCTTGAGTTTGACTTAGAGAGTGGCAAACGAGGGGAGCGATACTCTCTTATTTCTAAAAGTGTTTGCTCCCTTTTAGGGTGCGAAGATGTACTTATAGTAAACAACAATGCTAGTGCAGTTTTTCTTATCTTAAACACCTTTGCAAAGAAAAAAGAGGTAGTTGTAAGTCGTGGGGAATTAGTGGAGATTGGTGGTAGTTTTAGAGTTCCTGATGTGATGAAACAAAGCGGTGCAAAGCTTGTTGAAGTTGGCACGACAAACAAAACTCACTTTCGTGACTATGAAAATGCCATAGGCAAAAAAACCTCTATGCTTATGAAAGTTCATAAGTCAAACTATAGCATTGAGGGTTTTAGCTCAGAAGTAGAGTTTAGTGAAATTGTAGAACTAGCAAAACAGAGAGATCTCATAGACTACTACGATATGGGAAGCGGACATCTTTTTGATCTGCCTTATGGGCTTGATGAGCCATCAGTTTTAGACTACATGAAGCTAGAACCATCACTACTTAGTTTTTCTGGAGATAAGCTTTTAGGAAGTGTTCAGGCTGGGATCATAGTTGGTAAGAAAAAATATATAGAGATGTTAAAAAAGAACCAACTTCTTAGAATGTTAAGAGTAGATAAACTCACTTTAGCACTACTTGAAGAGAGTTTTAAAGCGATTTTGTTAGAGAAAAAAGAGCAGATCCCTACAATTAAGATGCTGTTTTGTTCTTTAGATGAGCTAAGAGACGATGCCATGCAAGTTCAACAAAAGCTCAAAAAAAACATAAAAACAAAGATAGTAGATACAAAAACCCTTATCGGCGGCGGAACTACGCCAAACAAAACCATCCCTAGTGTAGCTTTAGTTGTAGAAGTAAAAAATATAAAAGTTAAAAAACTCCAAAAACTTTTTCGCCAAAAGTCAATCATCGGACGTATAGAAGATGATGAGTTTTTGCTTGATTTTAGAACCATACAAAAAACACAACTCCAAAATATAGCAGATGCTATAGATGAGATCGCAGATGTCTAACTTAATCATAGGAACTTGCGGGCATATAGATCATGGTAAAACCTCGCTTATTAAAGCACTAAACGGTTTTGATGGAGATAGTACAAAAGAGGAAAAAAAGAGAGGCATCACCATAGATTTGAGCTTCTCAAACATCACAAAGGGTGAGAAAAATATAGCTTTTATAGATGTTCCAGGACATGAGAGACTTGTAAAAAACATGATAGCTGGAGCTTTTGGTTTTGACTGTGTGCTTATTGTTGTGAGTGCATTTGAGGGGATAAAGCCACAAACTATAGACCATCTTGAGATTTTAAAACTTCTTGGTGTTAGGGATGCTGTTTTGGTCTTGAGTAAGAAAGATCTTGTGAGCGTTGATGAACTAGAAGCAAAATTAAAAGATATTGAAGAGTTTGTAAAGAGTTACGAGTTTGATATAAAGTTTAGTATGGGCGTCTCTGTTTTTGATGAGGATTCTATAATAGATCTAAGAGATAATCTATTTAAACTTGAAGCTAGCTCAAAAGAAGAGGAGAACTTCTTTAGATACTATGTAGATAGAGCTTTTAGTCTAAAGGGCGCTGGAACTGTTGTAACTGGGAGTGTTTTGGGTAAGCCCATAGCGGTTAATGAGAAGCTCTTTATATGTGATCTTCAAAAAGAGATCAAGGTTAAAAACCTGCAAGTGCACGAGAGCGATGTTGAAGTTGCAAAGATCTCAAACAGAGCTGCAATAAACATTAGTGGTTTGGATGCTAAGAGTGTGCAAAGAGGTTTTATTATTAGTAAAAAGGGTTATCTTAGAGGTTTTAAATCCATAGATATCTCTTTTAGTGTAATAGCGGATAAGGCACTTCATCACAATAGAAATTATTCCATCTATATAGGTTCAAAAAAACTAGATGCTAAGATCTTACTTTTTAACTCAGAGGATTCACTTCAAAGTGGATATGCAAATATTAAGAGTGATGAGGAAATTTTTAGTATATTTGGCGAGAAGATTATCATCCGTGATGGAAATGTTAGTGTGGCAGGTGGAGTTGTTCTAAACCCCATACATGATCCGATGAAAAAACAGCAAAAGCTTCTTTTACTTGAGGCGTTAGATAAAAAAGATATAGCAAAAGCCTATGAGATTTTAACCGAAGTACATAAAAAAGGCTTAGGACTCATCTCCTCAGCACAAAGATTTGCACTCTCTCACTCTGATGCATTAAAGGCCGCAAAAGAGCTAAAAAACTCTTTCATAGATGAAAAAGAGCTTGTAATATATCCACTCTCCACAAAAGATCTTATCTATAAAAACATCAAAAACATCTACACAAAAAACCAATATGCACTACTCTCAAACTCATCGATCAAACTCCGCCTCAAATGGGCAAGCGAGGGCTTTATAGAAGTTGTTTTAGATGAGCTAGAAGAGGAGGGCTTTTTAATTAAAGATGCAAATCTTTATAGAAGTAACGAGATAAAAGAGGACTTTACTAGCTCACTCTTAAACATTGTGTTAGAGCGACTTGAAAAAGAGTCATTAGCTCCTACAGCTCCTTATAACATCTATGACGACCTAGATCTAGATAGAAAAATGGGCGATGATATTCTAAAGAGACTTTGTGCTAAAAAACAGGTCATAAGACTGCAACACAACATTTTTATACATCATAGAAGTCTCGGCATGATAGTTGATGCGATGAAGAGCATAATAAAAAAAGATGGATATGTAGATCTAGCAAACTTAAAAGAGAAATACGATCTAAGTCGAAAGTATCTCATAGCTTATTTAGAGTATCTTGATAACTTCTCAGACATCACAAGAGATGCAAATAAGAGAGTGTTTAACTCTAGCTTTTAAAATAAAGATATAATGCTAGTTCAAAAACAAACTCTTTTGTGAAAGTAAAAAATGCTAAGTAATGATTTTAGATCTATTGTTTTAAATTCCACACCCCTTATCGATGTTCGTGCCCCTGTAGAGTTTGAAAAAGGCTCATTTGTTAATGCTGTTAATCTCCCTCTTATTAATGATAAAGAGAGACATGAGATAGGCATATGCTATAAAAAGTACGGCAATAGTGAAGCGGTAAAACTTGGACATAGACTTGTTAGTGGATCTCTAAAAGAGGAGCGTGTTAAAGCGTGGTTGGATTTTATAGAGCAACACCCAGATGCAAAACTCTTTTGCTTTAGAGGTGGTCAGAGATCTAAGATATCTCAAGAGTGGCTCAAAGATGCAGGATGTAATATAACAAGACTCAAAGGTGGTTATAAAGCCTTTAGAAACTATCTTTTAGAGCAAACAGAAGAGTCTTGCACAAGATTTAAGCCCATCATACTCGGTGGTTATACTGGATCTGGAAAAACAATACTACTTAAAACTTTAGAAAACTCCATAGATCTTGAGGGCTTAGCAAACCATAGAGGTTCATCATTTGGCAAACAAATCACCCCACAACCAACGCAGATAAATTTTGAAAACTCTTTGGCATATAATCTTATTCAAAAACTTGATAAGGGCTTTGACAATCTAGTTTTTGAAGATGAGGGTAATCGAGTGGGAAGCCTATCTATCCCAAAAAATCTTGCAACTCACATCTCAAAAGCTCCTCTTATCATACTAGAAACTCCCATACAAAAGAG
Organism: Sulfurimonas sp.; assembly: GCF_023228785.1. GTDB lineage: Bacteria > Campylobacterota > Campylobacteria > Campylobacterales > Sulfurimonadaceae > Sulfurimonas. Next base: position 45,321 of record NZ_JALOAN010000006.1, on the reverse strand, counting down.
GATAGAGATAACATTTGATGAGTATGTTGTAGAAGCACAAAGAGTCTATGCTAAGGACTTAGAACAGTATAAGAGTGAGATGCTTCATGCAATGCATAGAATAGAGAGGAGACTCGGTAGCCAAAGACATAACGAAGTTTGTAAAATATTTGAAAATGCTTTTGATGAGCAGAATAAAAGCGGTTCACTAGAAGCACATAAAGAGTGGATAGAGACTTTGTTAGTTGAGTATTATGATCCTATGTATGATTATCAGATAAAAAAACGAGCTAAACAGGTAGAGTTTAGAGGGTCGAGTAAAGAGATTTTAGAGTATTTAGCTACTCTTTAGTACTAACTCTATTTCTACCGCTATTTTTTGCCTCGTAAAGAGCATCGTCGGCTCTCTTTAGAGCTAATTCTATGTTTTGTTCATTTTCTACATCTATTTGAGCTACACCTATACTAACTGTAAAGTTAAAGTCTTCATTTTTTGGAGAGATAAGAGTTAATGATTCTACTGCTTTTCGTAATTTTTCAGCTAAATTAGTAGCATCTTGTAGAGCTGTATTTGGCAGGAGTATAACAAATTCTTCGCCTCCATATCTGCAAACTATATCACTTTTTCTTTGGCTATCAAGAAGAAGACGAGATAAGTTTATAAGAACTTCATCACCAAACTGATGTCCAAAAGTATCATTTACCCTTTTAAATCTATCAATATCAATCATAAGAATAGAGAGATCTTTTGACTCTCTTTTAGAAATATATAAAACCTCTTGAGAGATCTCTGTAAAGTACCTTCTGTTATATAGTTTAGTCATTGGATCTGTTGATGCTAAGAGTTTTAGCTCAATTTGCTTGAGTTTTTGTTCTTCTTTTTCTTCTTCCATTAGTTTGAATTTATAGGCAACTAAGTAAGAGAGTAGAAGTGCTTCTATAATAAGACCAATGCTTGTTCCATGAGAAGAGATGTAGTTAGAACTTACAAAACCAATATAGTATAAAAGAGCATAAACACTAAAAGACAAATAAAAAGTGTGTGCAATTAAAAATATTTTTATAAGCTTGTCGCCCTTTAAATAGAGGCTAATACTAATCCACATAAAAATAATAAGAGCATAACTAAGTGAGAGAGATAAGATCTCTAAAGCACTTGTGAAATCTAGCAATCCATAAAGAAAATTTGCTAAGGAGACGCCTATGATGCTAAAAAGTAATTTATGTTCAAATTTATATTTTTCTTCTATTTTAAAAATAGTTTGAATAAAGAGTGCTAAAAATACGGGCGCTAACATGATCCCAAAGTTAAATCTTGCAGGGTAGTCGCCATATATTTGAAAGTAGTGTGCCAAAGATCCGTAAACATAAAAGATCCACAAAGTAGAAGATAAAAGATATAAAGAATAGTAGAGATATTCCCTGTATCTTGAGGATAGAAAGATTAGAAAGTTATACAGAGCTAAAGCCACAAGAAGTCCAGATATCAACACTGCATCTACTTTTTCATATATTAGATATCTAACAGATTCCTTCTGGGAATATATTAAAAAGTTGTAAATATGGTAAGCTGGAGTTTTTTGATGTATATATATTGTTTTATACTCATTTGGATTAAGTAAAATTGTAAAAATAGCATCTGCACCATTTAGTTGTTCTTTTGCTAAGGGACCGTATGGGACGATTATTTGAGTATTTAAGAGCTTATCACTACTATCTACTTCAAAGTACTCTAGGCTTGTAAATTTATATGCTAGATCTTGATGCAAAAAAAGAGTTTGTTTCTGCTTTGTTGAATTGAAAAGTTTTATCTTTATCCAAGCACTTTTAACTTTAACACCTAAAGAGTCTTGGTTTGGACCTTTTTCAAATTTTATGGATTTTATATCTTCAAATTTTATTTCATCTGAGCTATCAACAAAATAGCCCAGTTCAAAATTTGTAATGCTAAATCTATCTGATTCTATATTTACAATTGGCCCTGCCAATGATAGAGAAAATAGTGATAATAAAAGGATCAATAATCTCATATATTTTCTCTTGTTAGTATAAATTGTTTCAAGGATATATAATACCTAAATAGTTTCTATATATAAAGAGTAAAATAAAAGATTTTTTCACTCCCACGTAGAGCATGGGAGCGAGATGGAAGTTATATACTACTTATCTAAGTTAAAGTGTCTCTCTAGATCTGCGTTATATAAAAGAACGGGGACAACTATGAGCGAAGCCACAACTGCTGCTATAGTTCCAAATATAAGTGCAACTCCAAGTCCTCCAAAGACTGCATCTCCAGCTAGAAGTGTGGATGCGAGGATAATTGCAGCTGCAGTTAGAAAGATTGGTTTTGCACGAGTTGCAGCAGCGTGAGCTATGGCATCGGCTTTTGACATTTCTTTCTCATCCATAAGTGACTTTGTAAAGTCTATAAGAAGTAGAGAGTTTCTTGAACTAATTCCTATAAGAGCGATAAAGCCTATAAGTGAAGTTGCAGTTAGGAAAAAAGTATCTGTTGTAAAGATATCCATAATCCAGTGACCGACAATAACTCCGATGATAGATAAAAAAGAACCTAAGAGGATGATGCCACTTAGCGTATAGCTTTTATAATAGATGACCATTAACAGAAATATCAAAACAAGTGCAGCGATAAAAGCAGCTCCAAGCTCCACAAATGTGTCAAGGGTTACTTCCATCTCTCCATCCCAAAGGAGTGTATAAACATTTTTACTCTCTTTATCTGTTAGTGTTAAGTTAAAAAGACCAATTTTCTCAATCAAATACTTGTCACTAAAAGTATCAATGATGACATTTCTAGCTTCCATAAGAGGATAGACTTGCGAGACCATGTCTGTCTCAGCTACAACATTAGTCATCTGATGCAGATTTTTACTCATGATAAGTGGATTTGACTTTTTAGGAACTATGCTTACTAACTCAGTGATGGGAATCATCATTCCTTGAGCATTCATAAGTTTTAGAGATGAGAGTTTAGCTCTTACAGAGCTTAATTCTTTTGAAGAGAATCTTTTTGACTCTCTGCTTAGTGAAAGATAGATCGAGATCTGATCGTTATAAACATCAGAGTTCTTAACGCTAATCTCCATTCCCTCAAATGCTAAGTAGATGATCTCATTTAACTGTTTTACACTTACACCTGAACGAGCTATTTTTGTACTATTTACTTGGATCTCATAAGTGTCGTAAATATCATCTTGCATAACATCTACATCTACTAAGCCATCAGTTCTTTTAAAGACTTCACTAACTCTGTTTGCAAGTTCTCTGATACCATCAGCATCGCTACCATAGATCTCAGCAACAACAGCTGCTAAAACAGGAGGTCCTGCTGGTGGCTCTACAAAAGTTATAACAGTATCTTCATAGATTGACTCACAATTTTTTATAATAAGAGGTCGGATGCGTTGAACCATCATATAAGATGGTTCACTCCTGTCATGTTTTTTTGTAAGGTTTAAAACTATCTCAGCCTCATGCTCACTATTTTTAAAGTGTGAACCTTTGATAAGTCCTGCAAAATCAAGAGGCGCTCCCATACCTAAAAATACCTCTATATCTAAGACTTCACTCTCTTTATGAATCTCACCAACAACACAATCAGTCACATGTTTAGTTTGCTCTACAGAGCTTCCATTTGCTAGAGTTGTGTAGATGGTAAAAGTGTCGTTATTCTTCCCTGGTAACATCTTTGCAAGAACCATTTTAGAAGGAGCAATCATAAGGACTGAGAGTATAAAAGCTATTAAAGTTGCAAATAGTATAAATTTTCTTTGAGTTGAACTCTCTATGCCTTTTTTTACTGCATTTTCAAACTTTTTAAACATTAATGCTCTCCTTTTTTAGAAAAATCTGGTCGCTTTAACATCCTAAGAGCTAGATAAGGTGTAAAGATATATGCGACAAATAGAGATGCTATGAGTGCCACAGGAACATTTGCAGGGATGGGCTTCATAAACTGACCCATCATCTGCCCAACAAAAGCCATAGGAACCATGGTCATAATGATAGCTAGTGTTGCGATGTTTGTAGGCGGTCCTATCTCATCAGTTGCGCGAACCATCAAGTCATCTGCATTACAATGAGCAGATGCTTTATCATAGTAGTGTCTATGAATGTTCTCTATAACAATAATTGCAGCATCAACTAAGAGTCCTAGTGAGAGTAAAAATGCAAAGAGTGTTATTCTATTTATAGTTTGACCTGTTAAGTAGGCTACAAAAAGAGTAATAGCTAAGATGGCAGGGACAGTAAAAGTAACTATAAGTGACTCTCTCCAACCAAGAACTAAAGCCAGTAATATTGCGATAATAATAATGGATAAAATAAGGTGAAAAACAAGTTCATTTACAGCTTCGTTTGCTCTTTGACCATCATTTCTTGTTATGACATAGCTTATGCCATTTTCACGAAGAAGTGACTTGTAAGTCTCAAGCTCACTCTTTACAGCATCTGCAATTACCACCGCATTTGTACCTTGGAGTTTAGATACTGTTAGAGTTACTTGATCTCTAAGAGAGGTAAATTCTCCGCTATCATCTCTTAGACTTATTTGAACAGATTTGAAGTTTTGAATATCATAAGACTTCTCAACTTTTGCAACTTGACCTAGATGGATAGTTGAGCCCATGTACTGGGCTACTATAATGTTTTCTATATCTTTTGCATCTTCAATTGCATTTTTTACGCCAACCATAATGATCTTGTTATCATCAGTGCGGTTTTTAACTGCTGGAACGCTGTATGAGAGAGATTGGACAGCTTGAACAATTTGTCCCATAGATAAGTTGTAGCCTGAGAGTTTATAGAGATCTACTTCTATGTTAAACTGAGTTTTATTTCCACCCTTTAGCTCCGTGACAGCAACATTCTCAAGGCCATTTATGTGATGTTGTATTTTCTTGACTCTATCATAAAGCTCAGTCTTGCTCATCTCTTTGTTGTTTGAGTAAAACGCAACTGAGACTATAGGAATATCTACATCTATATCAAGAGGTTTAATGATGGGATTCATCGCTCCTTTTGGAAAGATATCTGAATTTTGCATGATCTTGTCATAGATCTTTAGATTTGAGTTCTCTTTCTCCTCTCCTATGTAAAACGCAGCGTTTACCACACCAACATTATCCATAGCAGTTCCATAGATATGCTCAACTCCCTTTACCTCTTTTAGCTTTCTCTCTAGGGGCTGAACTATAACTTTTTGGATCTCAGCGGCACTAGCTCCTGGAAGTGCAACAATAACAGTAGATCCACTCACTACCATTTGAGGGTTTTCTTCTCTTGGCATTATCATAAGTGAAAGATATCCAATAGCTAGCAAAAAAATTCCAAGTACAACTGTAAGAGGATTCCTTAAAAATCCACGTGCAAGTTTTCCAGCCCAATCACTAGGCTCATAAGGTTTTAAACTCTTCATAATTTCACCTTAGTTTATCTCTAGAGTAGCGTACATACCAGGGTAAACTGACTTGCTGTTGCTTTTAAATGAAACTTTTATTTTAAAAGTATGTGTCATTGGGTTTGAACTTGGAATGATGGCGGTTACTTCTCCAATGCTGTTTATCCCAATAGATGGAATTTTAACTATGACCTTTTTGCCATGATGGATGCGACTTAGATCATTCTCAGCTATTTCAGCAGTGATTTTAAGGCTACTTAGATCTGAAAGAACAATAGCTGGCATCCCAGGCATTGCCATCTCTCCCACTTTGATATTTTTAGAGACTACTACACCTGCATTTGGTGCTTTTACATTTAAGTATCTATATTGATTTTGCACCTCTTGAAGTCTTGCTTTTGCAATGGAGACCATATTTTGAAGATTTAGTGCAGCTAATTCTAGGTTTTCTACCTCATATTTTGAGACCATATCTTGAGCTAGAAGTCTTTTATATCTATCTAGGTTTAGTACGACATTTGAGTATTGGTTTTGGTACATTTGAAGGCTAAGCTCAGCTTGTCTTTTTGCTGAGTCTATCTCTCTTGAGTCTATAGAGTAGAGGATCTGATCTTTTGTAACTCTCTCTCCTTCGCTCACATTTACTTGAGTTACAAAGCCCATAAAACGGCTGGTAATCATCTTTTGGTTATCTGAGATAACGCTTCCTGAGAGGGTAAGTGTCTCAGCGATAAGTGATGCTGATATTGCCATTAGTATTAAAAGTTTTTTACTAAAACCATTTAGTTGTTTTATGCATTGCAATTTATTGCTTATCATTATCTATTTTCTCCATTTGCTAATTTTTCTAGTGCAAAAATTCGTTCATTTCTTTTGTTTTTTGCCATTTGTAGCTCTAATATTTTTTGAATTTGTTCAGATTGCTTGATAATAACATCGCTCATAGATGTAAGTTTTTCTCTATATCTACCTTCGTAGTTTTTGTATATCTCGTTTGCAAGTGTCAGCTCTTTGTGTAGTGAACTAATCTCTAAGTTATAAGTCTCTATCTCAGTTCTTATCTTATCTACCTTTAGAGTTATACCTTTTTTTGCTAACTCTACTTGAGTCTTTGTCTTTAACTTCTCGATACGAGATTTTTCAATATTTGCTCCATCTATGCCACCATTGAATATATTCCAAGAGAGTCTTGCTCCAACTGTGTAGGCTTTGTGGTCATCTGCGTCACCTAAAAATGTATCATCAGCAGTTGAGATCTCCGCAAAAGCTCCAATCATCGGGTAGTAAGAAGCTTTAGAGAGATCTAACATACTTTGGCGAACTTCTAATCCTGTTGTAGCTCTTTTAATATCAAGATTGTTATTTAAAATATCGCTATTACTAAGTTGTGGCATCTCTACATCTGATACAGTAGTAGTTATGTTTTTGACCTTTTCATTTAGCAAAAAACTTATGTAGTGATAGAGCAACTCTTGATTTGATTTCATCTGAAGCAAAAGTCTCTCTACATTTCCTTTTTTGGCTTGAACTTCAAGGAGATCTACTTTTTTTGCATAACCTACTGCTATCATCTCCTCTGTCATGTTTTCTAGTGTCTCTATATTTGAGAGAATTTTCTCTAGGTTTTTAGTAGAGCTACGAAGTAATGCCATGTCATAAAAGCTCTTTCTGATCTGGTAGATCTGCTCGTTTATAACTTGCTCTTTTTCTAAGCCCTTCATCTTAGACATAGACTCCATAATTTCAACATAGCTAGAGATCTGAAAACCAGTAAAGAGAGGAACTTCATACTTTAGTTTACTTTGAAAAAAGTTTCTTGATTCTGGGTAGTTTAATTTGTTTGGTTGAATGCTTAAAACATCTCCATTCATACCACCATTCATCCATCCCAAAAACTCATCAAACCCAAAAGCAGCAAAGTCAGCTTCTCTTGAAGCGAGTTTAAATCCAAACACATTTCCAGCATCATTTGAGTTTGCAAAGTCTTGTATAAAGTCTAACTTACCCCAGTGGTTGCCACTTGCAGTTTTAACTTCTACTTTAGCCGAGTCAACATCTAGCGATGCACTCTTGATCTCTAAGTTCTTCGATTTTAAGATCTCTATGGCTTCATCGAGAGTTAAAGCCTTTGAGATGCCAATATCAGAAGCGTTTAAAGCTAGTGCTAAAAGTAGCACACTAAGCGTTTTTTTCATCAGCATATTTCCTTCATTTGTTATTATAAATTGATTAAGTCTAGATTATAACATATATTTCTTTTTTGTATATTGACTTATTTATAAGATTAATAATAATTAAGTTTGTAATAAATAGTTACCTTTAAAGGAGCAAGAGTCTTTAATGTAGATTTGGTTAAAATACTACTTAAAAAAGGCTAATGACAGATATGCAAACCTTAGTAGATGCCCTAAGACTAAAGGGTAAGATTTATAAAAAGATGCAAGACGTTCCTCCAAAAGAGCTTGGCATTAGAAATAAGATAAAGATATATAAGGCTACTGATATTAGAGGCTATTTTTGGGCTATTTTTGCCATAAGTCAAAAGAGCAGGGTTCTTATGAAAGATGTGCATAAATTTGAAGAGATCTATGAAAAGCTTTCTGTTTATTTTGAACATAATTTTAAACATAAAATTCTCTTTATAGATGCACCACTTTGCTCAAAAGCAAAAGAAGCATTAAGTGCTAAGGGCTGGAAGATCTACTGATGCTTTTGTGTGATATTGGCAATACTTCGTATCATTTTTTATCTGAGTTTGATAGTTTTAAAAAAGATGTAAAGAGATTTGATCCAAGTGAGGTTAAACATAAAATTTACTACATAAGTGTTAACAAAAAAGTAGAAGTAAAACTAAAAAATCTACCAAACTGGATAGAGATCTCAAGTCATTTAGACAAAACAAAATACTACAAGACTATGGGCGTAGATAGAATGATGGCTCTTGAAGCCATAGAGAGCGGCATCATCATAGATGCAGGAAGTGCCATAACTGTGGATGTTAAAAGGGGTGGTGTATTTGAGGGTGGTTTTATCTACGCTGGAGTAAGTGCGATGAGCCAAACTTACAAAAAGATCTCAAACGCATTAGACTATGAGTTTAACTTTGATATTGACCTAGAAAAACTACCAAAAAACTCACAAGATGCGATTACTTATGGCTACCTAAAAACTCTCTACTGTGAAGTTGTCTCACACAAAATGGAGATAATTTTAACTGGCGGAGATGCACAAAAGTTTACTAAGATCTTTAAAGAGGCAAGAGTCGATGAGCACTTGGTTTTTAAAGGTATGCAAAAGATCATTTTTAACTTTTATTAGTTTTTAAAATCCACTCAGTTAAGATCTCTAACTCCTCATCTTCCATCTTCTCAAAAGCTGGCATAACAGCACCTTTTGACCAGATTCCTTTGCTTCCATTTCTTATGCTTTTTATGATCTCATCTTTGTTTTGTGAGTATTTGTCTGCTATTTCAACAAGTGATGGTCCAACTTTTTTTATATTAACTCCGTGGCATCCTAAACATCTGTGTTTTATGGCTATTTTCTCACCAGCATCGAGTGCATCAAAAGCTGCTTGTTTTTTTTGGATAACTATAAGATTTTCTTGAGTAAAATTTGTAAACATGTACAAAGCAATAGCTTTTGCTTCATCTTTTGTTAGTTTGTTTTTTTGAGATGGCATAAGACCATATCTCTCAAGACTATCTTCATCACAAAAAGACTTTTTTAGTGATGGGTTGAAGATATAGTCTGTAACAAACTCTATAGCTTTTGAAGTTCTTTGACTTTCATCTGTAGGTTTTACAAAGTTATGTACATGAAAAGAGACTGCCATTATAGGCGGAGCCAATTCGTTGTCTGAAATTTTAGGTGGCATATTTATGTCATGACAAGATGCGCATTTTGACTCAAGAAGTGCTTTGCCATCTAAGTTTTGAGTTAGAGGTTTTTCGCTACAAGCAGCAAAAAATAGTAATAAAGAGAGTATAAAAACATTTTTAATCATAACCTTACCTTTTAAAAATCATAAGTAAGTATAATTAAAATATAGTTAAAATAAGGTAAAAAATAAAAAATAGCTTATTTATATGAACTTTGTTTATGAGTTATCTCTTAAAAAGTAATTTAAAACTTTAATGGGTGTTAAATTGGATAAGATTCAAAACTTAATTTACTTACTTTTAAAAGGGGAATTATGGAACAATTCAACCGTGAAATTGATGAACTTTTACTTTATAAGGAGTTTAAAAAGCTTAGACACTTACTAGCAGAACACGACTCTTTTAAACTTGCAAAACTTATTGAAGATAGAGATGACGATAATGAAATAATCCTCTTTAGACTTTTAAATAGAGCACAAACAAAAGAAGTTTTTTCTCTTCTTTCTTATGATAAACAGTATAAAATTATCAAAAAATTAGAGCAAAAAAATCATAAATTTTCTATCTTACTAAATGAGATGGATCCAGATGATAGAACTACATTTTTTGATAAGCTTCCAGATGAGATAACTCAAAAACTTATTGATTTTTTATCTCCAAAAGAACAAACAATAGCGATACAGCTTCTTAATTATCCAGAGGATAGCATTGGGCGTTTAATGACGCCCAAATATGTTGCGATAAAGTCTGAATATAGTGTAGAAGAAGCTTTTTCTCATATAAGAAAGTATGGACAAGATTCTGAAACTTTAAATGTGATCTATGTTGTTGATGAGAAGCAAAAATTTATAGATGAAGTTCACATTAAAGAGTTACTATTAGCATCGCCTACACAAAAAATTGAGGAGCTTCTTGATTATCATTTTATAGCTTTAAATGCGATGGATGATCAAGAAAAAGCCATTAGAATATTTCAAGATTACGATAGGGTAGCGCTTCCTGTTTTAAATGCTGATGGAATAATACTTGGTATAGTCTCTATCGATGATATTATGGATGTTGCAGAAGAAGAGTCAACCGAAGACTTTCAAAAATTTGGTTCTTTTTCAGAAGCTATTAGCAATCCACTAAAAGAGAGAATTTTTAATCTCTATAAAAAGAGAATAGTTTGGCTTGTAGCACTTGTTTTTATGAATATTTTCTCAGGTGCGGCACTTGCTAGTTTTGAAACACTTATAGAGTCAATGGTAGCTTTAGTTTTCTTTTTACCACTTCTAATAGACAGTGGAGGAAATGCAGGCTCGCAATCGGCAACGCTGATGATTCGCTCTTTAGCCATTGGAGATGTCAAACTAACCGACTGGTACAAGCTTATAGCAAAAGAGATAGGTGTGGCACTTCTTCTTGGAGGTACAATGGCATTAGCTGTTGGACTAGTGGCAAGTTTTAGAGCCCCTGAAATTGTATTTGTGGTTTGTGCAACTATGGTTATAGTCGTTTTAGTAGGAAGTCTTATAGGCTTACTTCTACCATTTGTGTTTACAAAGCTAAAGTTAGATCCAGCGACAGCTAGTGCTCCGCTTATTACATCGATCGCAGATATTAGTGGTGTAATAATTTACTTCTCTATAGCTTCATGGTATTTTGGGATTAGATAGTAGTTGTTTTTGGTTTAATTCCCAAGTCAAACTTGGGAATTAGGAAACTATTTAGCTTAAATATCTAGCTCATCTCTTACTATATGAACAGCTTTTACCATGTTTATAAGACTTGGTTTTACCTCTTCGTACTTTCTAGTTTTTAAACCACAATCAGGATTTATCCATAGTTGCTCTTTTGGTAGAACTTTAAGAAGTAGTTTTATCTGCTTTACAATCTCTTCTACGCTCGGCACTCTTGGGCTGTGAATATCATAAACACCAGGGCCTACTTCTTGTTTGTAACCAACTTCTTTAAAGACTTTTAAAAGCTCATTCCCACTTCTTGCAGTCTCTATGGAGATAACATCTGCATCCATAGCTTCTATGGTTTTAATAATGTCGTTAAACTCGCTATAACACATGTGAGTGTGGATTTGTGTCTCTTTTTTTGCTGAACTTACCGCTATTTTAAAGTCACGAACCGCCCACTCTTCATAGATCTTTATATTTTTATCTCGTAGAGGATAACCCTCTTTAAAAGCCGCTTCATCAACTTGTATGATCTTAATTCCTGCCTTTTGCAAGTCATCTATCTCATCACTAAGAGCTACTGCAATCTGCTTTGAGACTTCATCTCTTGGTTTATCATCTCTAACAAATGACCAGTTTAAGATAGTTACAGGACCTGTTAACATACCTTTGATTATCTTGTCTGTCTTACTTTGAGCATAAGTTGTCCAACCAACAGTCATCGCATAAGGTCTGCTAATATCACCATAGATAAATGGCGGTTTAACACATCTGCTACCGTAACTTTGAACCCAGCCGTTTTGTGAAAAACCGTAACCTTTTAACTGTTCCCCAAAGTACTCAACCATGTCGTTTCTCTCAGGTTCTCCATGAACTAAGATCTCAATGCCACACTCTTCTTGAAAAGCTACACAATCATCTATATAAGCTTTCATAACGCTCTCATAGGCTTCTTTTGTAAGAGAAGAGTTTTTAAACTGTGCTCTTGCTTCTCTTAACTCTGCAGTTTGTGGAAATGATCCAATGGTAGTAATGGCAAGATCTCTGTAACCTAAAAGCTCTTTTTGGAGTTCTATCCTCTCTTCATATCTGCCATCTCTTTGAAATTTCTCTATATTTGAGACTCTTTTTGTAACTGCCTCATCATGAATGATATTTGAGCTTTTTCTATCTTCGTTTGCTTTTATATTAGCATCTAAAAGAAGTAACTCTTGCTTATTCAAACCATCTTTAGAGTCAAAAAAGAGTTTAGATATAAGAGAGACTTCATCTAGTTTCTCTTTTGCAAAACTAAGCCAATTTTTTATATTTGCATCTAGTTTTTCTTCATACTCTAGTGTAAAAGGAGAGTGTAAAAGACTACAAGAAGTGCTTATGATGATCTTCTCTTTTGCTACTTCTTTTGCTATTTTTTGAAGTAGGGCATCTGTTTTAACAATGTCGTTTTTCCAGATATTTCTTCCATCAACCACTCCAGCTATAAGTTTTTTTGAACTCTTCTCTATTAGCTTTAATGACTCTAAATTTGCATCCCCATATAAAAAATCAAGACCAATCCCCCAAATAGGAGTATTTACAAGAACTTTTGTAGCCTCATTTGAGTGCTCAAAGTAAGTTGTAACTACTATGTTTATGTTTTTACTTACATTTGCAAGTGCGTCATAAGTTGGTTTTATAAGGCTTAGCACTTTTACATCACTATCTTTTGCAAAAATAGGCTCATCGATCTGTAGAGTAATGTTCTCATCAAGCTTTGTGATCACTTCTAAAAGTTCTCTATAAATAGGAAGAATTTTATTTAAAAGCTCATAATTATCTTTGTTATCTACTCTTTTAGATAACCCTAAAAATGTGATCGGACCTATAATATTTATCTTTGTTTTAATACCTAGATCTTTTGCTTGTTTGTACTCATTTACAATTTTTGAAGCATCTAGTTTGTACTCATCACAGCTACAGAGTTCAGGAACTATATAGTGGTAGTTTGTGTTAAACCACTTTGTCATCTCCATAGCTACACAACTCTTTGTGCCTCTTGCCATTGCAAAGTAAAGCTCTTCGCCTTTTAACTCACGAAATCTTTTAGGAATTGCACCTAACATAAAAGCCGTATCTAAGATGTTGTCATAGAGTGAGAAATCATTTGAACTTATAAAGTCAATAGCTGCATCTTTTTGGTAGATCCAGTGTCTCTCCTTTAGCTTAGTTGCAACTTTAAGTACATCTTCAAATGGGCAATTTTTCGCCCAAAAACTCTCTAAAACTCTCTTTAGTTCTCTTTTCTCCCCAATTCTTGGAAAACCTACTATGTAATTTTTTTGCATTACAATATCCTTTAGTATATTTGTTATTTTTATATTTGTGATGATTTTTAAAGGATATTAAAGAGGAGGGTGTACGCCAGATCTGCGAAATGCAAAACAAGGTGTGTAGTATTTGCATCTAGGTATAAAAACATTAAACAAAAGTATAAGCCTTGTTTTTATTTTGAAAAAGCAGTTGCAATGACAAGGTTTAGAATTTATAAGTCTCTTCACGCTTTTTCCTAGTTTCAAATTTGGGCAATTATAGCATAGCTTATAAAACTTTGAGATACATTTAGATAAAATACGAAAAATAATTATATATATAAAGGCAGATAATGCTTACAGTAGCACTTCCAAAGGGTCGCATCGCTCAGGAGACTTTAGAGATATTTGAGACTATTTTTGGTGAGAGTTTCAAGTTTGATGATAGAAAACTCATCCTAGAGACTCCAAACTTTCGTTTTTTACTCGTTAGAAACCAAGATGTCGCTACCTATGTCTATCATCAAGCAGCAGATATCGGTGTTGTAGGTCTTGACACACTTGAAGAGCAGGGACTTGATGTTATTCGTCTGCTAGATCTTAAACGTGGGATCTGTAAAGTAGCTATCGGGATGAAAAAGGGCGAAAAGCTAGATCTTGATAAGCCAGATATCAAAGTAGCATCAAAGATGGTAAATATCACAAAACGCTACTTTGAAGAGAGGGCAGTCTCTGTAGACATCATAAAACTTTATGGATCTATAGAGTTAGCTCCTATTATCGGACTTGCTGACATGATAGTTGATGTGGTTGAAACTGGTGCTACAATGAAGCAAAATGGTTTAGAAGTAGTTAAAGATATCATGACATCTTCTACCTATCTCATAGCAAATAAAAACTCATATATCTCTAAAAAAGATGAAGTTTTAAGCATCTATGAGAAGATCAACAAGATCATAAAAACACAAGATGAAGTTAAATAGTATGACAAACCTAGATCTATACGCAAAAGCAGAACATCTTTTAGGCATAGAAGAAGCAACAGAAGCTCTTTACGATCTCTACCGCTCAGAGCTTGACTCCTACAAGATCAAAACACTTTTAGATGTTGGTTGTGGTCGTGGCGGTTTTATGAAGAGAATGATAAGCGATGGAGTCTCTTGTAAGGGCATAGATCTAAGCTCTGTAATGGTTGAAGAGTGCAAAGCTGACTCACTAGATGCACAGCACATTGACATTAGCCAAACAGAGGGAAGTTACGATGCTATAGTAGCCATTTTTGATGTTTTAAACTTTTTAAACCATGATGAGCTTATAGATTTTTTAGAAGCAGTCTCAAAAAGACTCAACGATGATGGGATCTTCATAGCTGACATTAACACACTTTATGGCTTTAGCGATGTGGCTGAGGGGACTATGAGTGCAGAAAATGACAAAGAGTTTTTAGTTGTAGATGCAGAGTTTGCAAATGATGAACTACACACAAAATTTACTCTGTTTCTCAATGAAGAGAGAGTAAATGACAAATATATAAAGCATCAAGATACAATAGTTCAGTACTTTCACAAGATCAAAACATTTCAAAATCTTGCTAATTTAAAGCTTATAGACAAGCAAACATTTTCACTCTACGACACAAAAGACAAAACTCTACTTATTTTTAAAAAGAGATAGTTGAATGCTTTGAGCAATTATTAAGTTGGATCCTGAATCAAGTTCAGGATGACGGTTTGTTTGTTCAGGAAGACGGTTTGTTTGTTCAGGATGACGGTTTGTTTGTTCAGGATGAAAGTTTGCTTGTTCAGGATGACGTGTGTCTCGTCATTTAGTGCTTGACACATGTCCCGTCATTCCGTGCTTGACACGGAATCTAGTTTATAGATTAGTCAGAGGGTTAAGTTATTATAAAGGAGCCAGTTATGGAAGGAAATATAGTAGTAACGTATAAGATCTTATGCGAATCAGATTTAAATACAAGCATCAAACTTCAAGATCTACTTTTAAATGAAAAAATATCTAAAGCAATTAAAAGTGAGTTTGCAAAAGGTTTGAGAAATATTGAACTTGCAACAGATAGTAAAGATGCTACACTCTTAGTTGAGAGTGCAAAAGAGTTATATAGTTTTGAAGTTTTAAAAGATGATTTTGCTGATATTTTAGTTTTAGCTGAAGAAAATGCGACATCAAGAAAGTTATTTAAAAAAGATTGTTCTCGTGTGGAGTTAGTTGATATTGAAACAATCATATAGTTTTCTTCTTCTCATCCTTCTCTTTTTACAAGGATGCAGTGATAGTGCAATGGTCAATATTTTCAATGAAAAAATTGCTAAAGAAGAGATCTCTTGTATGAGACTTGTTGTTTTTGATAAAGATGTAGAAGCTACACTTAAAGAACTCTACACCTTTGATAAGAGTTGCAACAAGTGGCTAGAAGTCTCGCTAAAGTCCTCGATAACTTGTAACTCAAACCAAAATATAGATAAAAAAATCCTCTCGAACTTTCCATCTAGTTACCTTAGAATGCAACTCTATAAAGGCAAAACTCTTTTTTATAGTTACTACATAGATCTAGAAGGAAGTGTAAGTAAAGAAGATGTTAAAAAGGCTTTTTTAAGAGTGCAAAAAGATCTAAATTTTAAAGAGAAATAATCATGAAAAAATGCAAGATCTGTAGCTCAAATACAACTCTTATAAAAAATCATAAAACAGGCAAAGATTACTATAGATGCAATGAGTGTGACTATATCTTTTTAGATGAGCAGTTTTATATAGATGAGGCTCACGAGAGGCTTCACTACGACAAACATGACAACAACTTTAGTTGCCATGGATATGTTGAGATGTTTGAGACTCTTATAGATGAGTTTGTACCTTTAAAAGAGATAGAAGATGCACTTGATTTTGGTTGTGGAGAGGGAGAAGTTCTACCTATTTTACTAGAGAAAAATAGAGTAAAATGTGATAGATATGACTTGTTTTACTTCCCACAAAAAGTTTATAAAGAGAAGAATTATGACTTAATAGTCTCAACTGAAGTTGTGGAGCACCTTGAAAATCCATTAGAAGTTTTACAAGAACTGAGTTCACATTTAAGAGAGGATGCTTACTTGCTTTTAATGACTCGCATTCATCCGCAAAATGATGAAGAGTTTTTAGAGTGGTTTTATATTAGAGATGTAACACATATAGGTTTTTTCTCGCTTAAGACATTTGAATATCTTGGAAAAAAACTCTCTTTAGAGATTGTAAAACACAACTCTAAAAACACCATACTTTTTAAAAAATCAACTAGGAATTAGTGTTATCTCTGTAATCTCACTACTTGCACACAAACGCATAGGTGGACCCCAAAATCCTGTGCCTTTGTTAACATAGATCTGCAACTCATCGTTATGCTGATGCAAACCGCTAATGTAAGGTTGTTGAAGTTTTACTAAAAACATAAAAGGAAAAAGTTGTCCTCCATGAGTGTGACCACTTAGCATCAGATCTACACTATCAGTCACTTCATCTATATATTGTGGTTGATGTGCTAAAAGTACTGTAGGTGAATCTTTTAACTCACATAAGGCTCTGTTTATATCTGGCATATAAATATCTATTCTATATCCAAAAACATCATAAACTCCAGCTAAGTTAAAGCCCTCATCTTCATCGCCAATATAAACATTTTCATTTTCTAAAACTCTAATGTTTAGCTCTTTGAGTGTTTTTATGATCTTGGCTATATCGTGAAAATATTCATGATTTCCAACTACAAAAAAAGTTCCATAAGTAGATTTTAGATGTCCAAGTTCTGCCAAAATATTTCTAGCTTTGATTATCTCAATATCTACTAGATCTCCAGTAATTACTACAAGATCTACATTGAGTGCATTTACTCTTTGTACCATGTTTTTTATAAAAGCTCTGTCTATAAGACCACCTATGTGAATGTCGCTAAGTTGGGCTATTTTATAAGATTTTTTGAGTTTTTTTATCTCAATGTCTACTTTTTCAAGTTTTATATCACTTGCATTGTAGATGGACTTTGCACTTAGAGTTGACGCAAGGGCAAGTGATGAGATATCTAGTGAGCGTTTAAAAAAATCTCTTCTTTTTTTTGAGATTTTTGTTTTTTTAAGTATGACCCTTGAAATATCATAAATAATTGCCGTACAAAAGAGTAAAAAAAGTACACCAATAGGAAGTGAAAATAGAAAATAGAGCCAGTTAGGGAAGTCTATATAGTAGCGTCCTAACATATAAGCGATGATTCCAAAAAAGTTTACAAATAAAAAGATACGAAGGTAGAATTTTTGTGTTGATTTTATATCAAGATGGGCGATAAATCTTCTTGATATATAGACATGTATAAGCATAAATACGCCTAAAAAAGCGCTAAAAAATAATAATGGATTCATATTCGGAGTATAGCAAAGAAAACTAAACTACGAAGTTTAATAAGAATTTATAATTCACAGATATAATTCTTCAAACACATCAAGGAGAATCAATATGATTAAGTTGTTTTTATCGTTAGTTTTAGTAGTTAGTGTCTCTTTCGCATCAGATGAAATGGGAACGAAAAAAGGCTCTTGTATCTTAAGTCAAGATGGAAGTGTAAATGTTAGTTGGGAAGCATACAAAACTCCAAAAAAAGTTGGAGTAGGTGGTTCTTTTGATAAAGTTACTTATACAGCAGCGGCTGCAGAAGGGAATAACTTCCGTGAGATTTTAGTAGGATCTAGTGTAGTTATAGAGACTCCAAGCGTTAACTCTAAGCATGAGAGTAGAGATGAAACTTTAGTTAAGTTTTTCTTTAAACAAATGAATGACACTGTGATAAAAGCTAAAATAGTTGATATCAAGTCAGATAAAAGAATGAGAGGTAAACCAAAAACTGGTCAGATGAGCGTAGAAGTAACTATGAACGGAGTTAGCAAAACAGTTCCAATGAAGTATAGTTTTGACAAGGGAGACTTGAGTGCAAAGGGAAGTATAGATCTACTAGACTTTAGCGCAAATAAAGCTCTTAGCTCTATAAACGAAGCTTGTTACGATCTTCACGAAGGTAAAACATGGAGCGATGTAGGCATAAGTTTTTCTACAAAAATCAAGTTTGATCTTTGTAATACTAACTAGAGAGAATATTTAAACTTTTGTATGATGCGAAGCAAAAATGCTTCAAGTTGTCTCTCGCTCCAATGCTCTGCGTTGGAGTGTATATTTTTTATATATATGCATTCCCACGCGGAGCGTTGGGAACGAGGTAATACTAACTAAGTAAAGATTTTGATATAGCAACTTTGTAGTTGCTATATCTTTTTTTAGTTCATATCTGGTTTTGGAGTTTTCTCAGTTGAAGCTGGAAGCATTGGATAGATAACCACTGGTTTTCTTCCCTCTAACGCTTTTAAGAATGTTTCAATAGAGGCAACATCTTTGTCAGACAGATCCGCTCCAAGTTGGATTTTACCCATCTCTTTTATAGCCTCTTTTAAGCTCCAAATCTTACCATTATGATAGTAAGGTGCTGTTTGAGTGATATTTCTTAGAGTTGGAACTCTTACCATTCCATTTTTATCTCCCTTAAATCCACCAACATCCATGTGCTTGTAAGTTCCTGTAATATTGAACATATTCATAGCACCACCTAGACCTATACCTGTATGACAAGTTGCACAGCCAGCATCTATGAAAGTCTTTAGTCCATCTTTCTCTTTTGCATTTAGCGCATTAATATCGCCATTTAAGAAGTCATCATAAACAGAAGGAGTAACTAAAGTTCTCTCAAAAAGACCTATAGTATCTGCAATTAGTGCAAAAGTAATCTTTACATTTTTCCCATAAGCCGCTTTAAATTCAGCCTCATACTGTGGCATAGATTTTACAACTTTTTCAACAAACTCGCTTGTTGATGCCATCTCAGGATGTGCTAACATTGGTCCTTGAGCTTGTTCTTCTAGATCTTTTGCGCGACCATCCCAAAATTGGATGTCATTAAAAACTGCATTATAAACAGTTGGTGAGTTTACATGATCAGGATTTGCAGTCCATTTATGTCCAATTGCAGCCTCAACTCCATCATCTCCACCTTCGCCTAAGTTGTGGCAGAAGTTACAGCTAATAAGACCACTTTTTGATAGTCTAGGGTCAAAATATAGTTTTTCGCCCAATCTAACCTTAGCCTCTGTTATAGGGTTTTTAGGGTTGTCTATGATTTTCATCAGTTCTGCTTTATCAGCAGGGATAGGTTTGAGACCAGCACCTTTAGCATCATCGTGCAGAGATGCAGACATAAGTAGAGTTGTAGTAGCAAGAGTTGCAATAACTATGTTTTTCATGTAAGTTCCTTATAGATTTTATTAAAAGATAAATTTTATCCTTTTATAAGTAAAATTTTATCACTTATTATCTTAAAGTATAATTATTATCCCTTTAATTAATCTTTATTTTGCAAACTCTATGGCACTTTTTATAGCGTTCATGTAGCTTAATGTTTTTGCTTCGCTCTTGTAAGCTATGTCAAAAGCAGTTCCATGATCTACTGAAGTTCTTATGATTGGAAGGTTTAGAGAGATGTTTATACTCTCATCAAAGTGAAGTGCTTTTAGTGGTGCTAAACCTTGATCATGATACATCGCTACAAAGTAGCTGTACTTAGATCTTGTGTGAGGAGTAAAAGCTACATCGGGAACAAGTGGACCTAGAAACTGTTCAAAACCCACTTTTTTGTTAGCACTTTTTATTGCTTTTGTGATTCTTAACTCTTCATCACCTAAGACACCATTATCACCAGCGTGAGGATTAAGAGCTAAAACTGCTACTTTTTCTTTTGGAATAGATCTACTTAGATGTATGAAAAACTCTTTTAGTTTTTTGTACTTTATAGAAGATGCAACCTCTTTTAGAGGAATATGCTCAGTAAAAAGAGCTACAAACATCTCTTTACAACCTAGCATCATAATGGCATCTTGCTTGAAATGAGATCTTAGTAGATCTGTATGACCTTTAAACTCTAGTCCTGCCTTCATCCACGCTTCTTTATGTATGGGCAGAGTTACAACTGCATCTGCTTTTTTTTCCTCACAAAGCTTTATAGCACTCATAAAAGAGCTATAAGAGTATTTGCCAGAGCTTGCATCCACTTTGCCAGGCTTGATCTTAAAGTCTCCATCTACACTGTGAAGTTTCATGTCTTTTATAGCTTTTTTATCTAAGAGTTCTAATGCCCTAGTTAACATTTTACTATTTATACAGTAGATGGGATTGCAAAGTTTTGAGACTTCTTTGTGTGATTTTATGGCTATCTCAATACCTACACCGTTTAGATCTCCAATACTAATAGCTATATTTTTTTTCATAAAAAATGTCTCTTTTTTGTGATGATTATATCATAAAGTAAAATCCAAACTCATTGACTAACTCAGAGTATTGTAATAATATGTCAAAAGTAAAACTAAGAGAAGAGGAGAGTAGTTTTGAGAGATAGTACAGCTATAGCCATAGGTGGTTTTGATGGGATGCATATTGGACATCAACATCTCTTTAGAGAGCTAGGAGAAAGAGGAACTATCATAGTTATAGAGACAGGCTACGCAAATCTCACACCTAAAAAAGAGAGAGAAAATTTCTCTCACTATCCTATCCTCTATATTGACCTTGAAGATATTCGACATTTAGAAGCAGATGAGTTTGTGTCTTTTTTAAAAGAGAAATTTACAAAACTTCAAAAAATAGTAGTCGGTTATGATTTTCACTTTGGAAAAGATAGAAAATACTCCTTTGATGATCTAAGAGATCTCTTTGATGGAGAAGTAAAAGTGGTTGATGAAGTGACTCATGATGGTGATTCTATTCACTCTCACAAGATCCGAACAAAGATAAAGATAGGAGATATTAAAGGTGCAAACGACTTTTTAGGACATAACTATACTATAAATGGAGCACTCGTTGCCGGTCAAGGTATTGGCAAAAAAGAGTTTGTAGCTACTATAAACATAGATGCTAGAGGTTTTTTAACTCCAAAAGAGGGTGTTTATGCAACACTTACTCGTATAGATGATGATGAGCATTATCATCCATCCGTCTCTTTTGTGGGACACCGAGTCACTACTGATGGCTCATTTGCTGTTGAGTCTCATATATTAGATGGCGAAGTTATTTGCAGAGATAGAGCTAGGATAAGTTTTGTTTCACACTTACGAGACAATAAAAAATTTGACACAAAAAGAGAGCTAAAAGAAGCTATAGCTAGCGATATAAAAGAAGCGCACAAAAGATTGAAACTACTACAATTGTAGGGTTTAAAAAAGGAAAATATTTGAGAAAAAGAGAATATATAGACAGTGTAGATAGCGAGATAAATTTTAAGTTTTATCAGACTCCTACTGATTTTGTGGTCGATGAGATAGCACCAAGAAATTTTACAGGTAAAGGAAATTATCTCATACTTCATGTCCAAAAGGTAGAACTTACCACTTGGGACATGATAGCAATATTTAGTGAGTATTTGGCAATTCCAGCTCAAAAGATAGGCTATGCAGGGCTAAAAGACAAGCATGCAACTACAAGACAATATATCTCAGTAGATGCGAGCTATGAGAAGATGTTAAAGAAGTTTCATCACAAACAGATAAAAATACTAAGCACTATAAGAGATCCTAAAAGTATTCGTATGGGAGATCTCAGTGCAAATAGATTTAGTATTAACTTATACTTTGTAGATAATATAGATGCAGGTCGTATAGAAAAAGTGGCAAGAAAGATCGCAAAAAATGGGCTTCCTAACTATTTTGGTTATCAAAGATTTGGGCGAGATTCAGATAGTATAAATCAAGCTAAGGAGATGATACACGGGGAGCTTTTTATAGAAGATGCAAAACTTAAGAGCTTTTTGATCTCCATATACCAAAGTACGCTTTTTAACGAGTGGCTAAGAGAGAGAATAAACCTAACATTAGATGCAAAAGAGAGTGTTTTTAAAATCATAGAGGGAGATGTCTTTGTAGATGAAAAAGGCAAACTCTCAACTCCAAAAATTCTTCCTATAAGAGAGTACGAGGCTAAGAAACTCATCCCAACAGGACTTCTATGCGGAAGAGATGTTTTTCGTGCTAGAGATAAAGCAAGAGAGATAGAAAAAGAGTTTGATGATGAGTTTTTACAAGATAAAGGATATAGAAGAGATGCACTTATCTTTCCTAAAGATATAGAGTGTAACTATGTTAGAAAAGAGACTCTTTTAAATATCTCTTTTACTCTTACTAAAGGTTCATACGCTACAGTTTTTTTAGAATCTATTGCAGGAAAAAATTATAGTGCAAAAGATGTAAAACCTAAGGCAAAAAGTTCACATTTAGCAAAGAAGTAGCTAGAAAATGGCTGGTATTATAATAATTTAATGCTAGTTAGATTATAATCATGCAATTTTTACGAGACAGGGAGTGCACCTATGGGTGAATTATTCACATTTTTTGGTTTAATATCTCACGATAAGACCTTTATATATACAACACACATGCTACTTGCAGCAGGTCTAGCGATAGTTCTAGCAAAAGTTGCAATGTCAAACCTTCAACTTGTTCCAAAGGGAACTCAAAACCTAATGGAAGCTTACGCTTCTGGCGTTTTACAAATGGGTAAAGATGTAATGGGAGCTGAGAATGCTCGTCGTTATGTTCCACTTGTTGCGACGATTGGTCTTTTTGTAGGTATTGCAAACTTGATAGGGGTAATTCCAGGTTTTGAAGCTCCAACAGCTTTCATAGAATTTCCTTTAACATTAGCACTAGTAGTTTTTGTTTATTACAACTATGAGGGTATTCGTCGTCAAGGAGTGGTGAAGTATTTTAAACACTTTTTGGGTCCAGTTTGGTGGTTATACTGGTTGATGTTTCCAATCGAGATAGTTTCTCACTTCTCTCGTTTGATCTCTCTTAGTTTCCGTCTTTTTGGAAATGTAAAAGGTGATGATATGTTCTTGATGGTAATACTTATGTTAGCTCCATGGTTACTTCCACTAATTCCATTTGCACTTCTTACTTTTATGGCATTTTTGCAAGCTTTCATCTTTATGATGCTAACTACAGTTTACATCGGTTCTGCTATAGCAGTTGAAGAGCACTAGGTCTTTACACTAAAGTATATGCAAAAAGATAAATTCGATAGAATCATAAGCTTTTTGCTTGGAGCATCATGGGCAATAGTCCTCTTTGGTGCTCTGATAACTTTTAAACTCTTTCTTTTTCTAGGTTTCTCAGTAGCTCTTTTTATCACAGTCCTTTTTGTTGTTATATCTCTTTTTATGATCTTAGCTCTTGATGCATTTGCTATAAATAGACAAAAATTGCAAGAATCCAAAAAACAGACAGAATTACTAGAGAAAATATATTTTAATCATAGTGAGTCAAAATGAAAATACTTATATCAATCTTTATTATATTATTTTCATCTCTTTATGCAAATACAGTTAGTCAAGATGAGTTAAATAGCATATATATAGAAGCTATTTTATTTGTTACAGTCTTTGGAATTATGGGGATAGTCTCATATATATACTCAAGCAGACATGCTAGAGCGTATAAGCCAAAAAAAGAAAAAATTCCAGAAGATAGAGTTAAAGCAGATAGAGTAGACGAACTAAGAGAGTTATTTCAAAAAGAGTTTATAACTAAAGTAGAGTTTGAGCTTTTAAAAGAGCATTATCTTCTGTGATTTATGAGAAGTAAAAGCTAAGTTTTGCTAAAATAGAGATAATTATCTATTTAAGGAAATCTATGTTTGAAGTAGTTATAGGGCTTGAAGTCCATGTACAACTAAATACAAAAACAAAACTTTTTTGCTCGTGTCCTACGAGTTTTAACCACAAACAAAATACAAATACTTGTCCAACTTGTTTAGCACTCCCAGGTGCCCTTCCAGTTCTTAACAAAGAGGTTTTGCATAAGTCTATAATGCTTGGTACTGCAATAGATGCAACTATAAATAAAACATCTTATTTTGATAGAAAGTCATACTTCTATCCAGACTCTCCAAGTGCTTATCAAATCACACAACTATATACTCCAATAGTTGAACATGGAAAAATGCGTATAGATTTTGAAGATGGATCTCACAAGATCATTCGTATAAATCGTGCACATATCGAAGCAGATGCTGGAAAGAATATACACGATGGTGAGATCTCAAAAGTAGATCTAAATCGTGCAGGAACTCCACTTTTAGAGATCGTATCAGAGCCAGATATGTCTAGTGCTGAGGAAGTAATTTTATATCTTAAAAAACTTCATGCCATCATTCGTTACTTAGATATTGGTGATGCAAATATGCAAGAGGGTAGTTTTAGAGTCGATGTCAATGTCTCAATCAGACCAAAAGGTGATGAAAAACTATACACTCGCGTTGAGATTAAAAACATAAATAGTTTTAGATTTATCCAAAGAGCTATCGAGCTTGAAGTGGCAAGACAAACTGAAGCTTGGGAAGATGGCGTTTATGATGAAGAGATATGCCAAGAGACAAGACTCTTTGATCAAGTAAAGCAAGAGACTAGATCTATGCGTGGTAAGGAAGAAGCTGCGGATTATCGTTACTTTCCAGAACCAGATCTACTAAAGGCTGTAGTAACAGATGAGATGATGGAGATCTACTCTAAGATCCCAGAGCTTCCAGATGAGAAAATGGCTAGATTTGTAAAAGATTATGGCATGAGCGATTATAACGCTAGTGTTGTAACTTCAAGCCTAGAAATGGCTCACTTTTTTGAGACAATGATGGAGGAGGGCATTAGTGCTAAAAATGCTCTTACATGGCTTACAGTTGAACTTCAAGGTCGTTTAAAGGGGGAGGTAAATATTACTAACTCTCCAGTAGATGCAAAGAAATTAGGGCATCTTGTTAAGAGAATAGAAGATAACACAATAAGTGGAAAAGCAGCTAAAGAAGTTCTTGATAGATTGATGGAAGAAAATCTTGATGTTGATGGTGTTATAGATGCTCTTGGACTTAAGCAAGTGAGCGATACAGGAGCACTTGAAGCTATGTGTGATGAGATTATGGCTGCAAATCAAGACAAAGTAGAACAATATAGAGGCGGAAAAGATAAACTCTTTGGCTTCTTTGTTGGTCAAGTTATGAAAGTATCTAAAGGCACGGCAAACCCTCAAACTGTCAATGAAATATTAAAAGCTAAGCTTGGATAGAGATGACTAAAATAGGAGTTATCGGAGCTGGAAAATGGGGAAGTGCTTTAGCTTTTGCTCTTAGTGAGAAAAATGAGGTCTTCATCACTTCTAGAACTCCAAGGGATATAAAAAACTTTATCTCACTAGAAGAGATTTTGGAGCTAAAATATCTCGTTATCGCCATCCCAGCTCAAGAGATATCTTTGTGGCTAAAAGAGCATTTTATAAACAAAGGTCAGAAGATCTTAGTAGCTGCAAAGGGCATAGAAGCCTCAAGTGGTCTCTTTTTAAATGATATCTACAAAGATTATGTAAGAGATGAAGATATAGCATATCTCTCAGGTCCATCTTTTGCAACTGAGGTTCAAAAATCTCTACCAACAGCATTAGTTATCAACTCTATAAATGAAGAGCTAAGTGATAAATTTGCAAGCTTTTTCCCATCTTTTATTAAGGCATATACATCTACAGATGTAGTGGGTGCTGAAGTTGCAGGTGCTTATAAAAATGTTATTGCTATTGCTGCTGGGGTTTGTGAAGGCTTAGAACTAGGCAAAAACGCAGCAGCTTCACTTATCTCTCGTGGACTAGTAGAGATGCAGAGGTTTGGTTATGAATACGGCGCAAAGGAAGAGAGTTTTGTAGGACTCAGCGGTGCAGGGGATCTCTTTTTAACTGCATCATCAACAATGAGTAGAAACTTTCGTGTTGGACTAGGTTTGGCAAAAGGCAAGACTCAAACAGAGATACTTCAAGAATTAGGTGAAGTAGCAGAGGGAGTTGGAACTGCCTATGCACTTCATAAAATAGCAAAAAACAAAGATCTCTACCTTCCAATAGCAAGAGAAGTTTATGAGATGCTTGAGGGAAAAGATCCTCTTAGCAGTCTTAAAACATTTCTCTCAAGCTAGTTGTCGATTATATACTCAGCAACCGCTCTTAATTCATCTTCACTTATCATCTCTTTTTGTGATGGCATTATTCCAAAACGCTCTTTTGTTTTGTGTGAGAAAAGCATCTTATCTTCTGATGGACTCATTGTATACTCGACTATAAATTCTATAGCATCCGTTTTATTTGGGTATGCAGCTTTTACTTTTTTAGACAGTGCCCATGATGGTGGGGCTGACATATTATTTAATTTATCTTTCGTAATAGCACCAATGAGATGACAGCTTCCGCACTTTTCTACAGCTAAGGTTTCAATATCTGAAGTTTGAGCAAATAGAGATGAAGTTACTAAAATAGTAACTAGTAATATTTTTTTCATAAAATAGCCTCTTATAAATCTTATTTATGTACATTATAATTCAATAGTATCTTAATAGCTTTGATCTTAATCAAACAAGTTATTATGAAGCCATATCAAAGAGATTAATTAAACATAATATTGTTATGATATACAAAATAATTAAAATCATTGAACCATCTGTTAAATCTATGAGACAGATTCCGTCTCAAACACGGAATGAAGGACACGCGTCATCATGAACTTGATTCAGGATCCACCTTAATAATTGTTCGGACCATTTAATTAAAATAATTTCTAATAAAGATGTTGCAAAAAATGTGAGGAAGCTATATGAGTAAAGAAGAGATAGAGCAGTTTAAAAAAATAGGCATGGGAGTTGGCATAGGTTTTTTAATATTTTTAATTTCACTGACTCTTTTTAACATAACTCAAGCTTCTCTTTTAGGAATTATTGCTTTTTTAGTAGTGCTTTGGACAAATGAAGGTTTGCCACTTGCTGTGGTATCACTTCTTCCTATCATCCTCTTTCCAGCTTTTTCTATTATAGATACAAAAACAACAGCGCTTAACTACTCAAATCCCATCATCTATCTCTTTTTAGGTGGTTTTTTAATAGCTATTGCAGTTGAGAAGACAAGTTTACACACTTATATTGCTAATAAAATGCTTGATATTTTTCCAAATACTCCTAGAGGGATGATATTTTCTCTTACCATGACATCTGGACTTTTAAGTTCCATACTCTCAAATACAACTACATCTTTGCTGTTAATGTCTATAGCTCTTTTTATCACAAAAGATATAAAACTAAAACTAAGATTTGCATTAGCTATCGCCTATGGTGCTAGTGTTGGAGGAATTATTACTCCTATTGGTACTCCACCAAACCTTATACTTCTTGGTATCATGAATGACAAGTCTATGGAGATGATTCCATTTATTCAGTGGATCTGGATGGTAGCACCTTTGGCTATTTTAATGTTTATAGTTGTTAGTTCTTTGCTTAGTGTTGGTTTGAAAAATACTCCTATAAAGAGAGAAGCGAATGATTCTCATCTCTCAAAACCACAAAGAAAAGTTTTGTATATCATTGGTATTTTGATAATTTTGCTACTTTTAAATGCACCTATGAATCCATTTTGGGGAGGATTAGGACTTAATGAAGCTAGTCTACTTTTAGCGGCTGGACTAATGTTGTTTATGCCACCTTTTAATATTTTAGAGTGGATGGATGACAAGGCTAAAATTCCATATAGAATTATGTTTTTATTTGGTGCTGGTTTTTCTATAGCAAAAGCGTTTGGCGATACAGGACTTGCATCTGAAGTTGCATCTTATCTTGTAGTAATGACAAATCTAAGTCCAATATTGCTACTTTTTGCAATTGCAGCACTTATAACTTTTACAACAGAGATAACCTCAAATACAGCGCTTATATCTATAATGCTTCCTGTTATATACTCAGTGGCTGAGCAAACTGGTATAAACACTACACTTTTTATGATGGTTGCAACGCTTTGTGCTAGTTATGCTTTTATGCTACCAATTGCTACTCCACCAAATGCTATAGCTATGAGTAGCGGTGCTGTTGATGTAAAAAGCATGATGAAGTACGGCTTTGTTTTAAATCTTGTAGGAATATTTTTGATAGTGATGATAGCCGAATTTTTTTGGAAAGGAATTCTGTAATATATATTTAAACTAAGAGAAATAATTTTCGAAATTTACTTGGTTTTGTTTCTTTTTTTGCATCTATTTATCTCTCTATTTTTTATCATAGTAAAGATATCTTTTATAACAAGAACTAGGCAGATGAGCCAGAGTAGATCTAGTATGAGGTTTTGGTTTAGTCCATTGAGATACAAAAATGGATAGCCCACAAGATATGGCCACTTTAAAAAATAAAAAAATAGTATCGCACTTCCGTAGAGATCTTTAATGGTTTTTTTCATAGTGCAATTATGCTAAACTTTCACTAAAAAGGGTATTAATGATAGTCCATATAGTTATGTTTAAGTTCAAAGAAGAAAATAAAGAGAGAAATTTGATAGAGATGAAAAACAGGATAGAAGCTCTCATAGATCTAATTGCATCGCTCAAATCAATGGAAGTTGGTATTGACTTTAGTAAGTCAGAGAGAGCATATGATCTCTCACTATACTCAACATTTGATGATAAAGCCGGACTTCATGCTTATGCTATACATGAAGAGCATCTAAAGGTAGTTGAGTTTGCAAAAGAGGTTACAGTAGAGGCTAAGGTGGTTGACTATGTCAAATAATAGAGATCATGAAAAATTAGTGTGAAATTTAAACTGCATTAAGTAGCCTTTATAGCTTCAACAATAAAATCTTGCTCTGTCTCTGTTAGATATGGGCTCATAGGGAGAGATATTATTTGAGTTGATACTTCTTCGCTTATAGGAAAATCTCCCTCTTTGTATCCTAAATATAAAAAAGCTTCTTGCAAGTGAATGGATATTGGATAGCAAATTGCTGTTGGAATCTCTTTGGAGTTGAGTTTTTCAAGCATTGCTTCTCTATCTTGTACTCTTATAGAGTAGTGAGCATAAACACTTGTAAGATTTTCTGCAACCTTAGGAGTGATGATTTCTGCATCTTCAAGCAGATCGCTATATCTGCTTCCTATGTCATCACGCAATTTTATTTCTTCTTCAAAGTACTTAAGCTTAACATTTAAAACTGCAGCTTGAAGAGCATCTAGGCGACCATTTATTCCTATATATTTGTGTTTATATTTCTCATCTTGACCATGGTTTATCAGTACTCTTATCTTTTGTGCAAGTTCATCATCATTTGTAAAAAGAGCTCCGCCATCTCCATAAGCACCAAGAGGGTTAGATGGGAAAAAGCTTGTACAGCCGATAGTTGAGAGTGAACATGATTTTTTTTCATTGTAAGTAGCCCCAAAGCTTTGAGAAGCGTCTTCTATAACTGCTATCTCATGCTTTTTTGCTATCTCATTAATTGGATCCATATCTGCACACTGGCCAAAAAGTGAAACTGGTATGATGGCCTTTGTTCGATCTGTTATTACAGCTTCAATTTTGCTCGGATCTATATTGTAACTATCTTTATCAATATCTACAAAAATAGGTTTAGCACCTAAAAAAGCGACAGCCTCAGCAGCAGCAACAAAGGCAAATGGAGTAGTTATAACTTCATCTCCATAACCAATATTTAGAGCCATAAGTGATAAAAGTAAGGCATCAGTTGCACTACTACAAGCTATGGCATGTTTAACTCCAACAAAAGATGCTAAGTCTTTCTCCAAGTCATCAAGTTTTTGCCCACCAATAAACTCAGATAAGTGTAAAACTTCTGCCATTTCACTATCTATTTCTTCTTTATACTTTAAATACTGAGTTTGTAAATCTATAAAATTTATCTTCATTTTTGTTCCATTATAATTGTTTTTTCTAAAATTTTTGCTACTTCTTTTGAACTACCATGCCCTAAATACGCTCTAAGTAGTTTAGAATCATTAAAAAATTGTGCTCTATCATAATCTAAAAAGGCTTTTATAAGATTGCCTGATGTTACATCTTTTTGGATAAATTCAGGATGCAAACTTCTATCATTGAACTGAGAAAACATGATGTTGCTTAGTCCTAGATAGTTAAGTTTTACAAGCCTACTAGCTATAAAATAATCAAGTGGTTTTGCAATATAACTAAGTATAAGAGGTGTCCCAATGAGTGAAGATTCAAGTGTAGCAGTTCCACTACAAATAAATGCAAAATCAACCTCTTTTAAAGTCTTGTGAGCATCATGAACAATCTTAAAATCAGACAAATCACCATAAACTTCTTCTATATCTTCTTTAGTAAAATATTCTGGGATTATGATGAGTGACTCAAGCCCTAACTTTAGGTTTACCTCTTTAAAAACTGGCATAAGTTTTTTTATCTCACCCTTGCGACTTCCTGGCATAAAAGCTATGGTTTTTACTTCGCTATTTATTTCTTCTTTGTAATCTTTTATGATATCAAGAAGAGGATGACCTACATAAGTTATGGGAGCATTTTTAGAGTAGTAATCTTTTTCAAATGGTAAAATCGATGCTAGGTGATCTATAGTTCTTTCTAAAACTGGTATGCGTTTTTTCTTCCATGCCCATGCTTGAGGTAAGATATAATAGATGATTTCTTTGTTTGGATATCTTTTTTTGATTTTTTTTGCAAGAGGGAGATTAAAGCCTGAAGAGTCTATGAGCAGGACTTTATCAACACTAGATGCAAGTTCAACCATTTGAGCATTTAGTTTAAAAAAGTAACGAAGTTTTTTTATAACATCTACAAACCCCATGATAGCAAGACTTCTTAGATCTACTATAGGTTCTCCAAGCTCACTATCAAAGATCCCAATAAATTTAACATCATCGCTGAGTTCTTTTTTTAAAGACTTAAGGTGAATATTTGCTGAGTGCTCTAGTGCACTTACTAAGATTTTCATGAACCACCATCTCCTTCTACTGCAAAGGAGGTATCATATCTCTCTTTGTTAACACTATCTATAAACTCATTCATATAAAGAGTTAAATCATCTATATCTTTATCACTAAGGTTTTGCGCAAATGGTATCATCATCTCTTGTTGTTGGTTGTCTGAGATCTTAGATCTGAATCTCTTTAGTTTGTAGGATAAAAAGCCTTTAGCTCGGTTTGCTAGAGAGGGATACATATGCATTCCCTCTAGCTTTGCTCCGTGACAATTTCCACAAGCTTTTTGAATGTAGAGCTTTTTGCCATCATCATAAGAGCCAAAAGAGAGAGAAAAAAGAGTAAAACAAAGCAGTAAAAGGCGCAAAAAAAATCCTCTAAATTTAAATACTGCAATTATATCTAAATACTCTTTTTCTACTCAAAGTCAACATCTTCATATCTATCATAGATCCAGTAAGCAACTGCTTCTTTTTCCTCTTGGCTTAAACCTTTTATGCTTTTCATGACCCCAAATGTATCAATAGCTTGTGGGTGACACATAATGTAATCAATACTTGGATTTTCTATGTAGTTTTTTACAAACAGCATAAAAAGGTGACGATGAACATCTTCATCTTCATTTCTTATAATGATATTTTCTTTTAACCTCAAAGCGACCTGAATCATCGGGGGCGCCTTTAAAGTGCTAAATTTTTTCATCATTTCAGCTTTTTTCATTATCTCAATATGGCAAGAGGCACAGTTTTTTTTATATACTTCATAACCATCTACACCCAACAGTAGAGAACTTAAGATACTTATAGCACTTATGATTTTTATCATGACGAACTCCTTATAATATTTGTAAAGATTATAACATAGTTGTTTTTGATTGAGTCAAGTTAGAAAAATGCTTAAATAATTTTTCTAATTTTGATGAGAGTTGCTCTTATAACAATAACAAGGTATTCTTATAAAAATAGAAGGATATGTCATGAGTGAACCAAGATTAGAAGATATTGAAGATTATAATGGCTTAAAAGGTCAAAAGAAAAAAGTTGTTTGGGCTGTTATTATTGTTGGACTTCTTATGAGTGTTATTTATGGTATTGCGGTAAGTTATAGTGATAAAGATGAGTCTTTATCAATCGATAAAACATATAAAACTGTACCTATGAGATAATAGTTTTGATACAATTTCAAAAAAGTAAGGTCAAGATATGTTAATGACAGTTATCGCAATATATACAATTTTTGTTTTAGTCTCCATCTATACAAGCGTTATGCAGATAGGTTTTGTAAATACAGCAAAGAGAAAAAAAGCCATATTGCTTAGTGATAGCGACTTTATAAAAGCCGCAAATTACTCTGTAGCAAAAGAGAAACTAAGTATTGTAAGCTCATTTTTTGACTATCTTATGTTTATAGTTTGGATGAGTTTTGGTATAGCATATCTCTCTGGTGAGATGGTATTTAAAGAAGAGGCTATGATGAGTATAGCTATAGTTATGAGCTTTGTTATCATTAACTCTATAATCTCTCTGCCGTTTACATACTATGAAAAGTTTGTTATAGATGCTAAGTTTGGATTTAACAAATCTAGCAAAAAACAGTGGATAAAAGATACACTTATATCATTTGCTATGACACTACTTCTTGGCTCACTGGTTGTTTGGGGGATCTATACAATTATTACAAGTTTTACACTTTGGTGGTTATGGAGTTTTGTTTTTATTTTTGGTGTTGTAGTTCTTATAAATATGCTCTACCCAGCTTTTCGCGCTATGTTTTTTGACAAATTAACACCACTAAAAGATGAAGCTTTAGATGAGCAGATAAAAGATCTGATGGACAAAACTGGTTTTGTTAGCTCTGGAGTTTTTGTAAGTGACGCTTCAAAAAGAGATGCAAGACTCAATGCTTACTTTGGTGGATTTGGTAAGGCTAAGAGAGTTGTTCTTTTTGATACACTTATAGAAAAACTCACTACAAAAGAGCTCTTAGCAGTTTTAGGGCATGAACTTGGTCACTTTGCACACGGCGATATCTATAAAAATATAGCACTAGTTGGAGCGATGCTTCTACTTATGTTTGGGATCTTTGGAAATCTTCCAGATTCACTTTACTTAGAGATGGGAATAACTAGCGAACCTTATGTTTTAATGATCCTTTTGCTTCTTTTTATGCCAGTTTTAGGCTTTATAATGATGCCAATTATGGGAATAATGAGCCGACATAATGAGTATGAGGCAGATAGAGTAGGGAGTGAGTTAGGTGGAGCAGGTGGAGAAGTAGAACTTGCAAATGCACTTACAAAACTTGTACAAGAGAACAAGAGTTTTCCTCTTTCTCATCCTTTATATATATTTTTTCACTATACACATCCACCAGTTTTAGAAAGACTTAAGGTTTTGGGTGTTGATGTAGGAGAGATGGACAAAAGTTTACTAGAGGGCAAATGCGAAGCGGATATTTAGTTAGAGAAACTTTAGTTGAGATTACAAAAATATTGGATCCACACATACCAAGAGCATCAAGAGAAGCACAACTTCTTTTGATGCATCACTTGCAAAAAGATGAACTTTGGCTCATCTCAAATCAAAAATCAGAAGTTACAAACCTAGATCTACTATATGAGATGGTTCAAAGAAGAGCGAAAAACGAACCGCTTGAGTACATCACAAAAAGTGTAAGCTTTTACTCTGAGGAGTTTTTTATAGATAGAGGCGCGCTTATTCCTCGTCCTGAGACAGAGCTTCTTATAGATGAAGTTATAAAAAACTATCCTGACTCTGGAGCCTTTATAAGATTTGCAGAAGTTGGAGTTGGAAGTGGTATTATCTCTATAATCCTGGCAAAGCATTTTAAAAATGCTAAATTTATAGCTGTAGATATCTCAGAAAATGCACTAGAGGTCGCAAGAGAAAATATAAAAAGATTTAAACTTGAAGATAGGGTAGAGTTAAGACACGGCTCTTTGTTAGACGAGGTAAGTGAAAAGATAGACTATCTTGTGTCAAATCCTCCCTATATTGCACAAGATGCAAAGCTAGAGACAAATCTTTCATACGAGCCACAAAATGCTCTCTTTGGTGGAGAAGTCGGTGATGAAATTATTAAAAATCTTCTTGATGAAGTCTTAAGAAGGGAGATTAACTTCTTTACCTGTGAGATAGGTTATGACCAAAAAGATAAAATACAAAACTATTTGAAAAACACTGACTTTAAGAGCTTGGAGTTTTACAATGATTATAGTAAATTTGATCGTGGATTTACTCTAAAGATATAAGGGTTTTAACTTTGAGAAAAAAAATATATGTAGATTTTAGTTACCTCGTGATTCTAGCGGCTACTTTTGGAGCTGTTATGGTTTTGGGTGCAATGGTAGCACCTGTTGTTTTCAATCCAAACAAGATACTTGTAGATGTTGCACTTGACCATTTCAACTCTGGCATCATCATGGGAGAGATATTTCATAGATTTAGTTACTGGATATATTTTGTTGCAACTGTAGTTATAATCTATGAAGCTGCTATGTATAAATTAGGTCAAAGAGATGCCATAGCTTTTGGAAGTGCCATCACTGTAATTTTTTCATCTTTAATGTTTAGTGCTGTTTACTCACCTAAAATTCTTTCAATGCAGGCTATTGGAGTTGAAGCAACTCAGAGTGATACTTTTAAAAATGTCCATCTAGCTAGTGAGCTTGACTTTAAGATCTTAGCTGTGGGTCTGATCGTTCTTTTTATCAGAAGATTACTTTTACTTAGACTTGCGTAAAAATTAACACTTATTTAACTATTATTTAGTATGATTATACAAATCATAAGATTAGGAGATAGAAAATGAGTAAAATTATCGCGAGTATTTTAGTGCTTAGCACTATATTGTTTGGAGTTATGGGTGAGGGTAAACCTCAAAAAAACAAAGAGATGAAGATGTTTCAAGCAGTGCCTATGGAAAAAGCTACAATTCTTCAAGATGGTGATGCTAAGATGTATTGCCCAACATGTGGTATGACGCTTCCTATGTTTTACAAAACAAATCATGCAGCAACTCATAAAGATCATACAGAACAATACTGTTCACTTCATTGTCTAGCTGAGACAAACCTCAAAAACAAGAACTCTCTAAAAGACATCAAAGTAGTAGATACTAATACTTTAAAGTTCATAGATGCACAGAGTGCTCACTATGTAGTTGGAAGTAGTAAAAAAGGCACTATGAGTATGACGAGTAAATATGCATTTGCAAACGCTGATGATGCGAAGGCATTTCATAAAGAGTTTGGTGGAGAGCTTATGAATTTCGAACAAACTTATGCATTAGCTTCAAAAGCACTTGAGGGTGAGATGAAAATGGTAGCTAAAAAACAAGC
This sequence comes from Sulfurimonas sp., assembly GCF_023228785.1. Classification (GTDB taxonomy): domain Bacteria; phylum Campylobacterota; class Campylobacteria; order Campylobacterales; family Sulfurimonadaceae; genus Sulfurimonas. The sequence goes on along the minus strand of NZ_JALOAN010000006.1, from coordinate 9,844 downwards.
TGACATGGCTAAAAAAGGTGAGATGATTTACAACAAAATGTGTAAAAAAACAGATAAAAAGTTTAACTCTACAGCTGAGGCTAAAGCTTATGTTATGTCAAGCAAGCTTTGTGGAGAAATGGACGCAAAAAAACTTCAAGCAGTTGGAATTTACTTAGGTAAAAGATAGATAAAGATTTATTATATTTTATATTATTGTAATTTAACCCTCTAATTGATTTATAAACTAGATTCCGTGTCAAGCACGGAATGACGGTGGGGTGGGACGTCATCGTGAAGCAAAACGTCATCGCGAAAGAAAACGTCATTGTGAAGCAAAGCGTCATCGTGAAAGAAAACGTCATCGTGAAGTAAAGCGTCATTGTGAAGCAAAAACCGTCATCCTGAACTTGATTCAGGATCTAGTTTGATAATTTTTCGGAGTATTTAATTAGTTTTAGGTAGAATTATTTTTTGATTTAAGGATTACAATGAAAGCAATAATTATTTTACTAGCGCTCTTTTTGAGTCTTAGTGCGCATAACTTTTCTAAAGTCTCAACAGGTGAACCTCATTTAGTGCAAAAAGGCGCAGAAAAAGAGTGGTGTCCAGTTTGTGGGATGAGTATAAAGATGTTTTACAAAACTTCTCATGCTGCAGAACTTAAAAATAAAACTCCAAGACAATACTGTTCTATGAGATGTTTGGTAGAAGATAAAGAAGAGTATGGCATTGAGGATTCTAGTATCAAAGTAGTAGATGCTAGTAGTCAAAAACTCATATATGCTAACGATGCTTTTTATGTGCTAGATTCAGATGTTAAAGGCACTATGAGCAGAGTCTCTAAACTGGCTTTTGCACTAAAAGATGACGCAAATGAACATATTAAAAAACATGGTGGTAAGATAGTCAGCTTTGATGAAGCAATAAAATCTGCAAAACAATCTCTTGCTAGTGATAAGGCTCTCTCGCAGAGTAAAAAAGAGAAAAAAGTTTATGCAATGGGTGAGAAAATATATGAGAAGATGTGTAGTAAAGATATAGATGAGACTAACTATATAGAGATAAATGAACTAAAAGCTGATATCAAAAACTCTAAACTTTGTAAGCCTATGGATGAGCAAAAACTTCAAGCTGTAGCACTCTATCTATGGGAGGTTAAGCGCCTTGGAGATCTTGGAAGTATTGAGGGTAAGATAGAAGTAACGAAGGATGAGAAATGTCCTATTTGTGGTATGTTTGTTTACAAATATCCAAAATGGGCAGCTCAGATCTACTACCCACAAACTCACTACTCTTTTGATGGAGTCAAAGATCTTATGAAGTACTATTTTTTAAATAAAGAGGGCATTTCTAAGATTTTAGTAACAGACTACTACTCACAAAAAGCGATAGAAGCCAGAGACTCTTTTTTTGTTGCAGGGAGTGATGTTTATGGTCCTATGGGAGATGAGTTGATACCATTTGCAAAGCTTGAAGATGCAAAGACTTTTAGTCTTGATCATAAAGGTAAAAAAATACTCAAGTTTGATGAGATAGATGAGTTGGTCATTAGAAAGTTAGATGAGTAAAAATCTTTATACTCCAAAGACACCAAAACTTTTGCTCTTTTTGTTTGCTCTTTTAGTTTTTTTCACTTTAGAGACTCTCTATATTTTCTCGGCAAAGAGTCTTGACAATGAGGGTTTAGAAAAAAGAAAAGAGTTTGTCAGCATCATAGCTCTTCCAGATCTAGCAATATCTACAGAGGCTACATTTGTGCGACACAGAAGCATGAGTGATCTCTTTAGTATTTATAAAGATGATGGAAGCTTAAGAGAGTACTTTGTATCAACATACACATATTCACACTCACACAAACAAAAGGCAGATTAAAGTGCGAAAGAAAATTAACTTCTACCTCATAGAGTATGCAATAAATGCAATACTTAGACAAAAATATAAAAATATTTTTATAGCAACAACACTTACCTTCTTAATCTTTTTACTTACAAGTATATTTTTTATAACAAACTCCATAAAATACGAACTAAACTCTACTGTTGATGCTCTTCCTGAGATAGTAGTTCAAAAGATAAAGGCTGGAAGACATTACGATATAGAAACTCATGCTACAGAAGAGATACTAGCTATTACAGGAGTTGTAGATGCAGTCGCTCGTGTTTGGGGTTACTACTACTTTGAAAACGCTGGTGTGAACTTCTCTTTAGTTGGAGTAGATGAGTTTGAAGCGCAGTATAAAGAGTCACTACAAAGAGTTGTAGAGACAAGTGAGTTAATGAACACGCAAGATAGTTCTATGGTAGTTGGACGCGGAGTTAAAGATACAATGCAGAAAAACTACTACAAAGACTACTTTAACTTTATAAAGCCAGATGGAACACTAAAAAGAGTAGATCTAGTTGGTGTTTTTGATGGAGACACGCAACTTGAATCAAATGACATTATAGTAATGTCAAAAGCTGATGTTCGAGAGATCTTTGATATGAGAGAAAGTATGGCGACAGATATCGTTGTAAAGGTCTCAAATCCTGATGAAGTAGCAACAATTGCTTCAAAGATAAAGCTGGTATTTCCAGATAGTAGAATCATTACAAAAAACGATCTTAAGATCTCGTATCAAAATATTTTTGACTATAAGAGTGGTATATTTTTAGCTCTTTTTGTGGTCTCACTTTTTACTTTTTTTATCATCATTTATGACAAGGCAAGTGGACTTAGTAGTGAAGAAAAGAGAGAAATAGGTATATTAAAGGCAATAGGCTGGAGAGTTGATGATGTTTTAAAAGAAAAATTTTACGAGGGATTTATCATCTCTTTTTTCTCTTATATGATAGGTGTTATACTTGCAGTTGGTTTTGTCTATATCTTTCAAGCTCCACTTTTACAAAATATATTTACAGGTTATTCTCAACTAAAAACATCTTTTGAGCTTCCATTTATCTTTGATGTTCAAACTCTCTTTTTAGTATTTTTTCTAAGTGTTCCTATCTATATAGCAGCGACAATCATCCCATCGTGGAAAATTTCTACACTAGATGCAGACGAGGTTATAAGATGATAGAACTTAAAAATGTTACTAAAAGCTATGAGATAAATAAAAACAATATAGTTGTGGCACTAAATGATGTGAGCATGAAAATAGGTGAGGGCGAACTTGTAGTGCTTCGTGGTGCTAGTGGAAGTGGAAAGAGTAGTGTGCTCTCACTTATCGCAGCACTTAGTAAACCTACAACGGGCGAAGTTATAGTAGATACTAAGCAGATCTCAAAACTCCCCGACAACTTTGCATCTGAATATAGACGAGACAATATTGGTTTTGTTTTTCAAAAGTACAACCTTATAACTACGCTTAGTGTAAAAGAGAACATTTTACTTCCTCTAGTTCCACTAAACCCAGATCCAGATGATGCAGATGAAAAACTAACTAGAGTCATGGAGATGTTTAAGATCTCTCATAAAAAAGATGCCATCATAAAGAACCTCTCAGGTGGAGAGCAACAACGTGTCGCAATTGCTAGAGCAAATGTAAACGAGCCTAAAATCATCATAGCAGATGAGCCAACAGCAAATTTAGATGAGAAATTATCTTTGCACTTTATAGAGATGTTAAAAGAATTAAAAAAATTAAACAAAACCATAGTTATAGCTACACATGATCCACTCTTTTTTGGTCTTGATATTGTAGATAGAGAGATTGAGATGCACAATGGAGCTATCATTTGATACTAACTCCTGAAGTTTTAGCCATTTTTATATTAAACACTATCTTTGCTTTTTTTGGGATCATCGCTTTTTACTTGAGTGTTAAGATCTACCTAAACTGGGATCTAAGCTCTACTAGTAAAGCTCAGTATCGCTTAGAAAAACAGAGCTACTTAGCAGCGACTATCATTAAATTTATTTTTATCATAAAAGTTCCTCTATTTCTATTTTTTGTCTTTACGCTTGATAAGATCTCAAATGTCCTAACAGGGGCGATGTGCGGGGCTGGAGTTGTAGATGCTACAGACACAGGGACTGCTCTTTTTGTTTTAAAGATCATAAATCTCTACATATTTGCTTACTGGATTGCTCTTCATAATGAAGATGTCAAACATGAAAAGCAACCTTTCTTAAAACAAAAATTTGCTTTTTTTATAATAGCTTTTTTTCTATTTATGGCTGAGTTAGTTATTGAGGGAGTTATGTTTGGATCTATTGAAATAGATAAGATGGTTAGTTGTTGTGGTACACTTTATTCTAGCACTTCAACTTCGGCAATATCTAGTATATTTGCACTTGACACTTCTCTTCTTCTTTATATGTTTTATGGAATATTTTTACTTATAGTTGTGTTTTACTTTTTAAAAAACAAGTACCTTTTTGCCATAAGTAATGCTCTTTTTGTACCAATATCTTTAATTACGCTCATAGTCTTTTTTGGGACTTACATATACGAACTTCCATCTCATCACTGCCCATTTTGCTTTTTACAAAGTGATTACTACTTTGTAGGTTATCTTATCTATACACTTCTATTTTTAGGAACATTTTATGGACTTGTTGTTGGTTTTGTTGAGTCTAAAAAGGAGGACAAACTAAAAAGCTATAAAATGTCTCTGATATTTAATTCTCTTTATGTTATATTGCTAACATCATTTGTGATGATATATTTTATAAGAAATGGAGTTTGGCTTTGATGATGAAATATCTAAAGGTTGTACTACTGCTTGCTATAAGTCTCTCTTTTATAGCCTGTGAAAAAGAAACACAAAAAGGTGCTTCTAAAGTCCACTGGGATAGAGATATGTGTAGTAGATGTGTCATGGTAGTAAGTGATAGAAAAAACACTGTACAAGTGAAAAATCCTGACACTCAAAAGACATATATGTTTGATGACATAGGATGTATGGTTCTTTGGTTTGAAGAAGAAGGTTTAGGCTGGCAAGACAAAGCAATAGTCTGGATAACAGATGTTGATACTGGTGAGTTTATAGATGCAAGAGTGGCATTTTATGATACAAACAATGTCACACCTATGGCTTATGGATTTTCAGCACATAAAACTAAAGAAGTGATAAAAGAAGGCGAAGAGATTATCTCTTATGACGAAGTTGTAAAAAGAGTAAAGAAGATAGGCCAATGAAGTTAACACTACAAAACATAGATATGTTTAAAGACTTGGATGAAGACACAATCTCTAAGATTGAAAAATTAACGACACAGCACACTATAGCTAAGGACAATATTGTTTTTTACGAGGGAGATGACTCTAAATATCTCTATCTTTTAGCTAAGGGAATTATAAAATTATATAAAACTTCGTCGAGTCATAAAGAGATAGTTTTAAAATATTTTCATGAAAATGAACTTATAGGAGAGGTTGCTAACTTTGAGAAGATGCCATATCCTGCTACTGCTAAGGCTTACAGTGATGTTGAAGTTTTAAAGATAGACTTTACAGGACTCAAAGACATAATCTACTCAAACCCTGAGCTCTCTTATATCATCCAAACATCTTTGATAAAAAAGATCAAAAACCTTGAGGTTATCATCTCAACAAACTTAGTTCTTGATTCTAAAGAGAGAGTTGCAAAGTATATGTACAACCACTCTGAGGACTTCTTTCAAACTAAAAATATACTAATTGCAGAGATTTTAAGTGTGTCACCTGAGACACTCTCAAGGATATTAAAGTCGTTTAAAGACAATGGTATTATAGATATGAAAGCCAAAACAATAGATAGAGAAGCACTTTTAGAATATTTTGAATAAGGATAGATTAGCATGGTAATATCAAATGCTACTGTTTGTGATATAAATGGCGAGTACAAGGCTGATATTCGCATAGAAGATGGCGTGATAACGGAGATAGCAGATAGTCTTAGTTGTAAAGATGTAAGAGATGCTAAAGGTGCATACTTTTTACCTCTTTTAGTAGATACAAATATAAGACTACAAGACTCAATCTTAAACTCTAAAAACATAAAAAAGATATCAAAAGAAGCACACCGCGGTGGAGTTGGAGTTGTTGTTGTAAATGCGGATAGTACTCCAGCTATTGATAATGAAATAGTCTTAGAATTTGCACAAAATGGGCTTCACGATCTAGAGGGTGCAAAAGTTGAGCTTATGTTAAATTCTCTAAAAGAGGATAGCACGCTAAGTAATATCGCCATACTTTTAAAAAGTGGAGCGATAACTCCATATATGAGTACCATAGCAAAAAATGATGTGGCTATAAAAATAGCCCAGTATGCTCAAATGTATAATAAAACTATTTTTTGTAAAGCGGAGGATAACTCTCTTATAAAGAGTGGAGTTATGCTTGATGGTGATGTTAGCTCAAAGTTAGGTCTTGCTGGCATCCCAGATTTGAGTGAAGTTTTGCATGTCTCAAGAATGATAGAAATCGCAAGACACTTTAAGATAAAAATCCTCTTTAAATCCATAGCATCTCCTCGCTCTATTTTTCTTATAACAAAAGCGAAAAAAGATGGAGTGGATGTGAAATGTGAGGTTTCCATAAACCATTTAACTCACTCAGATGAAGCTTGTGAGGACTTTAACACCACTGCAAAACTAGATCCGCCACTATCATCAAAAGGTGATGTTGAACTACTCATTGAAGCACTTAAAAACAAAGAGATAGATGTTTTAACAACTCTTCATCAACCAAGTTCACCCATCAACAAAGAGGTTGCTTTTTATGACGCAGCTTATGGCTGTGAAACACTAAGCGATGCGATGAGCATTTACTATACAAAGCTTGTAAAGAGTGAACTTATAACGATGTCAGAACTCATACAAATAGCCTGTAAAAACCCTGCATCTACCATAGGTTTTGATGCTGGAGAGATAAAAGTAGGGAGCAAGGCAAACGCTATGCTTTTTTGTGTAAATAACTCAAAAATCCTAGAAAACGAGCAATCACTATACAACAAAGAAGAACTCTTTGGAGAGGTTTTAGAGGTTTATTAACCAACCCAAAAAAGGTTGCATAGTTAGACTTAACATTTAAAACTATTTCAAAGTATATGAGAGTTTTACTCTAAATTCTTTTGGGAAGTTAAATAGTGATTCTTCAAGAGTAACAGGAAAACTTTTACTAATTGCTTCTAAAGCTGATTTTTGAAAAACACTTCTTCCAGATACTATTTGCATCTCTTTTACATTGCCATCTGAGAGTATTTTAAACTTCACATCCACAAGACCTTCTATACCTCTTCTTCTAGCCATATTTGGATATGATTTATTCTCATTTATTCTTTTTATCAAATCGTTTATAAATTTATTTTGTTTTGCTAAGAGAAGATCTTGATTTATTTCATTTTGCTCTTTTACTAAAATATCTTCTTTAATTGTTGGCTCTTGAACAATCTCTTCTCTTTGTTCTTGAATTTCTTCGACTATTTCTTCTACAACTTCCTCTTCTACAACTGGTTCATCTTCAACTTTTTCTTCAATAATTGGCTCTTTTGTTGGCTGAGGAATTGGCTTAGGTTTTGGCTTAGGTTTTGGCTTAGGTTTTGGCTTAGGTTTTGGCTTCGGTGTGATCTTTTTTTCTTGCTTTGGTTTTTGAGGCTTAGTTTGAGTAACTACTGTAAAACAAACTTTTCTGACATCTTCTACTTTAGCATCTATACTCAAGGTTGTTTCGACATTTATTATATATATAATTGTAATTACAATAAGCAAATAAGAAATAGCACTTATTATAAATGATGATACATATCTGTTCATTTTTCTCTCCTAAATCTATGTAAAAAGTTGTATATTGTTGGCAGATAAAAGAGGTTTAGTATAGTCCCCCACAAAAGCCCAAAGCCAATAGCAATAGCTAAAGGTTGAAATGTTACGGCTTGAGCCGTTGCAAAAAATATGAGTGATGAAAGCCCAATGATAGTGGTAACAGAAGTAAGCACAATGGGTCTAAATCTTCTTGCCGCAAGAGCAAAAATATCATCTTTGTGTGTAGCTGTTTTTATAGTTGACATCATCAAGATGCCGTCATTTACGATAACTCCTGCTAGTCCTAGCGCACCTATGAGAGAAGGTAGAGAGATGTTGAATCCCATAATAAAGTGACCTATATATACACCAAGTAGAGAGAAAGGAATGACTGACATTACTATTAGAGTCTCTCTTATGGAGTTAAAAAGATACAAAATAGAGATAAAGATTAAAACCATAGCAACAATAGATGCTAATATCATCTCCGATTGCATACTCTTTTTCTGTTCTGCTTCGCCTTTAAGCTTCAATTCCAACCCCTCTTCTTTTAATTTGTTAATTGTTGGTTCTATTTTTTGTAAAACCTCTGTCGCTGTTGTTTTAAAAGGATCAACATTTGCAAAAACATAGAAGCTAGTATGCCCATCATCTTTGACTAACATCTCTAGAGCAGCTACTTTTTCAAATTCACAAATATCCTCAAGCTTTACATAGGTGTTGTTTTGTAGAGGAATTTCTAATCTTTTAAAACTCTCTAGATCATCTTTAAAGTTGAGTGATTTTATCTTTACATCTAAAAGCTCACGTCCATCATAGATGGTGGCAATTTTAAGTGAGAGATAGAGCTTTGAGATGTAGTTACCTAGAACTTTTTCGGTTATTCCTAGCTCTTCGCCGTAGCTGTTTAGTTTAAGTTTAAGCTCATCTGTACCAACTTTTATGTTGTTACCAAAATACTCTATACCTTCTATTTCGCTAAATCTATCTTCAATAGTTCTAACAGCACTCATCGCTTTTTGATAATCGTCACTAATAACACCGATGCGAATATCCGCTTTTGTATTTCCCATTTTGTTTTCCACTACCATAAGGCTATTTAGATGAAATTTTTCTTCATACTTCTGCTCTTTTAGCCAAACTCTTAGATCCTTTGATATTTTTTGAGAAGAGATATCTCTAATCCTATCTTTATCATCATAATAGAAACTAAGATAGGGTGTGATGTATTTATCTACAAAATTTTCAGGTTTCATTTTATGCAACTCTAAAGAGATATAGCCAACATATGGATAGATTTCAGTTGTGCCAGTAGCACTTCTTCTATATCCAGCCGTAGAGCTAACATGCTTTGTGAAAAATCTCTTATGCTCTTTTAATATCTCTTTTTCTAAGGTTTGCACAATATTTAAAGACTCTTCAAGTGAAGTTGTTGGATCTGCTTTAAATGTAATGTTTATAGAGGAATCATCAAAGGGCTGAAACATTTGAAATTTTGATTTTTGCACTCCGTAAAAAGTTAAAAGAGGCACAATAATAAGAAATGTCAACAAAAAACTTTTTTGATGCTTAAGAAGAAAACTTAAGGCTTTTTGATAGAGTAGGTTTACTCTATCCCACGAGCGAGCTTTTGAATTTGAACCTAAAATATGTGTAGCATGTAGTGGTAAAAAGATAAAAGACTCTATAAGTGAAGCAATAACAAGTGCGCTAAAAGCGATGGGTATAAGTTCTACTATCTCTCCCAATTTTCCGCTTATCATCAAAAGAGGAATAAATGAAAATATAGTAGTTAAAGAGGCTATCATAACAGGTTTTGCGACCTCTTTTGTTCCTAGATATGCTGCATCCTTTGCGCTATAGCCTTTTTCAATATATTGCTGAATATTTTCACTCACAACAATGGCATCATCAACAATAATACCTATAGCGATTAAAACACCGATAAGTGAATTGATGTTGATGCTGTGTCCTGTGAGATAAAAATATATAGCACCCATAACAAAAGAGGTAGGAATACCCAACGCAATTACAAGGGCAATTCTTATATTGATTAAAACAGCCGTTAGAAGTGTAATAAGAAGAACACCAAGTAATATATTTGATATAACAATATTGAGTCTATCTTTTATAATGGTTGAAGCGTCCATTC
>NZ_JALOAN010000078.1 GCF_023228785.1 Sulfurimonas sp. | reverse complement strand
GCCACGCCATTTCACAAGTTGGCGAACCTTGTGTTGTTCCAGTTTTCGCCGGGTCCAGTACCGCTTACGAGCCGGGCGTTCGTCCTTGGATTTTGATTTACGCGATTGCTGTTTCGCCATTTTGTTTTTCTCCTAAATAACGGAATAATCCATGACACAATCTTTATTAGCCAGTTCAAACCGCCGATCACGGGACCGACCCACCTTGGAGGCGGCAACCACAAAATAGTTGAGAGCGTTACGGAAATGGTCGTTGCCATTGCCGGTTTTCTTGTACCGAAACACCACGGTTCGTTTGCGTTTGTCAATCTCTTTACTCTTGACGCAGTTGCAGCACTGTTGAGCAAAGTCGTCAATCAGTTTGTTTCGTCGCGGCAATACGATTTGACTATTCATAATGACGCGGTGGGTCGTATCAAATATCCCGGTCCGGTACACTTTGACGATTCCGCTGTTATCGATGAAATTACAGTCCTGTAACGGGGACTCGGTATATTCACAGAGCCAGACTCGGCATCCATACCGTATGGCAGCCCGTTGAAACTCACGGGCAGAATCCGCGTTGGGCCTTAGATCGGTGACACAGGACTTGACCCGGTATCGTTGGATTAAATCTAAAATCTGTCCGAACCGGTTTTGGGTGACATCGTTTAACGCAAAGACGCGAACCAGCTTATATGTTTCAGGCCCGGTCCGAACGCCGATCACAACGTGTTTGTTGTCGTCATTGTCAACACCCATTGCACAGGGGCCGTCGTGACTATCCGGCATTCCATCCAAACTACAACAGGCATAGACGGATTCTTTTCGCAGTTTTTCATCGGTACTGGAATAGGCTCGCCCCAACATCAATCGGATTACGTCACCGATGTTGTTTTCCGGGGGGTGTCTGTAACAATGCAGAATATGGGCCGGGTCTTGGTTCTCACTGGTTAGATACGACCAATTAAACCCGTGACGACGGCTGTTTTCCTTTTTGGTCGGCACCCAACGTCCGACCCGCTGCCCTACAGGTTTACCACACTTGGTACAGCGAACATAGCCGGTCGGCTGAAAGTTTTCCATGCGGCTAATCCGGTCAGGATACATCCCTACGCATTTTTCAGGGTCTTCAAAAAACTCCAGTTCGGCACACGTCCAACCACCACATTCACACTTGCGATACCAGTATCGTTGATCGGACCCCTGCCACAATGAATCAATGCCGCGATCTTCGTCCGAGGGATTACCGATATATACGATTTGAGATTTACCCCGAACCCCGTCAATCCGGGCATTCGACAACCGGCCCCGGACCTTGCCGATGATTTCCTCCTCCATCTGGTCCGTTTCATCCAGTACCGCCTTATCGACATGAATCCCGGTCGCGGCCACGGACTGACGGCTTTCGCCGTCAGCCGTTGGCATCATCCGCAGGCCTCGCAAGTAAAGGTTTGCATTTCGAATTCGCTTAACGTCTGCGGCGTCAGTCTTTTTACCGCCAATCGTTAAATGTTTGCCAATTTGTGCAGGGTTGAATTGAATTAGTGGAGTCCAGCGGGTCTTGGAATAGTCCATCATATCCCCATCATTGGGGAACCCGTACAGGACTCCCTGCCGGTATCGACCGTAGATCATCCCGTGCAGGCATTCCAAAATTTCAGCATCGGATACCCCGCAACCAGTGGCCTTCATGTAACATTTTTCCGGGGCTTCATCCCGCATGAAGGGAACTTGATATTCCCGACCTTCGGTTGAGAATAATTGTCCATTGGACAGGCGAATTCGATTGGCCTTGGCCCAATAGGCCGCGTGGGAGGCACACATCAATTCTACTTGTTTCAGATCATCCGAGGGCATTACTTACCTTTTGCCATCAACGTTGATTTTGCCCGGCGTGCAACAGCCCGTTTTTGCCTTTCAATGTCGCTTGGAACCCCAGTCGCTTCCTCAACCGCTTTGGTCCGGGCGGTCTTTTGTGATTCAAGCCGGGTCAGTTCCTTATCAGCCTCTTTAAGAATCTTGCGTTTGCGTTTGGGGACAGGATTTTTAGGGCCTACGGTCAATAAACGTGCATATTCCAGTATCTTTGCCATTTGCGGACTCCTATTGCCAGATTACAATAAGTGAATATACCACTAAACGCTAACGAAATGAGAAAAATATGAGAAATTATTTTTATATTGACACAGTTTGGCAATGTTTGTAGATTGAACGCAAAGATAGGGCAAACGTTCTCAAATGTTACCCGATCTTTCCATAGTTTTTGGTCCCTCGGTGCGTCAAGACGGCGTTACAACGCCTTCCCTCCAAACCGTGCCGGGGGACCATCCTTTACAGGAGATCACAGGATGGGAAAAAACGACCGAAAAACAAGCCTGCTGCGTACCCAAGCCAGCCTCATTACCGATCTGCGGCAGCAGGTCAGGGCACTGAAAAAGGAAAACTCAAAACTGTTGCGAAAAATCGACTGTCAGGCCAATAGCATTTTATCCCTGTTGGCCGAAAAACATCATCTGGACCCGGACGCACAAGACGAGGTTATAAGACAACAAAGCCAAAAAATCCTCGAACTGGAACGCCATATAAACAGCCCGGATAGTGACCATTTTGCCAACACAAGTGTGACGGGTGCCGCCCTTGGAATTAACGTTAAAACCCTGCGGAAACTGGCCGAACAAGAAAAAATTCCCTGTATTATGGACGGCACCAAGTACACGTTTAATATAAAAGCGGTTAAAAAAGCACTACTGGAAATGACCGACAACGATATTAAAATCCTTAACAGAACGGTATGCCATTATGAGCAAAAAAAAGGACGAAGCCAAAAACGGACAGATACCGAACGGCTGCCTGAAATTTGATAACGGGCCTGCGGTGGTCAATGGTCTCAATCTGATCGGGGCGATTGTCACCCATCCAGAGGCGAAAGCCATTGCACGCAAGGTTTTAAAACAGGTCCATGAACAATCCGGGT
>NZ_JALOAN010000005.1 GCF_023228785.1 Sulfurimonas sp. | reverse complement strand
GACATGGCAAAAGCAACTGAACTTCTAAAAGAGAGAGGAATCGCAAAAGCAGCTAAAAAAGCTGATAGAGTTGCAGCTGAGGGTCTAGTTGGTTTTAAAATCGCTGATGACTTCTCTAAAGCTACTGTAGTTGAGATTAACTCTGAAACTGATTTTGTAGCTCAAAATGAAGGTTTTCAAAAATTAGTAAAAGATACTGCAGAAGAGATTTATAATAATCAACCTGCTGATGTAGCTGCTCTTATGGCTTCAGATTTTGGAGCAACTTTTACAGATGCTGTTACTAAGATTGGGGAGAAGATTGAAGTTCGTCGTTTTTCTACACTTAGTACAGATGCTACTACTGCACTAAATGGTTATATCCACTCAAATAACCGTATAGCAGTTATCGTTCTTGCAAAATGTGATAGTGCTAAAACTGCTGAGGGTATGCGTGATACTCTTAAGCAAGTAGCTATGCATGCATCTGCTATGAAGCCTACAACTCTAAGCTACAAAGACTTTGATGCTGAGTATGTTTCAAGCGAGACTGTTGGTAGAATTGAAGCTATCAAAAAAGAGAATGAGGAGTTAGTTCGTTTAGGTAAAACTCTTAAAAATGTACCGCAGTACATCTCTATGAGTCAACTTACAGATGCAGTTTTAGCTGGGGCTGAAGCTGATATCAAAGCTGAACTTAAAGCTCAAAATAAACCAGAGAAGATCTGGGATAAGATTATCCCTGGATCTCTAGCTCGTTTTATCGATGACAATACTACACTTGATAAAGAACAAGCTCTACTAGATCAAACTTATGTTCTAGATGACAAAAAAACAGTAGCCGAGGCTGTAGAAGCAGCCGCAGCTAAACTTGGTGGAACTGCTGAGATTGTTGAATTTGTTCGTCTTGAAGTAGGTGAGGGAATTGAGAAAAAAGTTGATGACTTCGCCGCAGAAGTTGCAGCACAAATGGGATAAATATCCACTTTTCTTTTACGCTTTGGCGTAAAAGAAATGCTTCTATATCAAATATTTTAATATAATATAAAATAATGATATACTCTCTTCATGTTAAAATCAAATAAAATTATTGTTATTGGTGGCGGTTACGCTGGTCTTCGTACCATCGAGTATCTAGCTAAAAACAGACAAAATCAAATCACACTCTTTGATAAAAATTCATATCACTATATGCAAACAGAAGTTTATGACCTCATTGCAAATGAAGAAGATTTTGCTCAAGTAACACAAGACCTATTTACTTTCTGTCTAGGCTTTGATGGGAATGTAGTTTTTTGTAAGCAAGAAGTTATGAATATTGATTTTGATAACAAAAAAGTTATAACTGATATTCAAAGATACAACTATGATTATCTTGTTATTGCTGTTGGTGCAAGAACAAAGTTTTTATCAAGTATAAAAGGTCTAAAAGAGTATGCACATGGCATCAAGTCACTACATCATGCGATGTACTTTAAGCAAAAGTTTGAGATGTCGCTATTTAACAAAGTTAGAGAAGGTGGGGCTCAAGCAAAGCCTTTAAATATCATAGTAGCTGGAGCTGGACTTAGTGGTGTAGAAATCTCCGCACAGATGGCATCTTACTCAAGAGAATTTTATGATAGAAATAACTTTATATGTAGAGGGTTAAACATAGTGTTAATAAACTCTGCAAAAAACATACTACCTGGTATGGATGAAAAACTTGTACAAAAGTCAAAAAAAAGACTCAATAAACTAGGTGTTAAAGTAAAAAATGAGAAAAAAGTCGTAGAGCTTGATGGAGTTAATGTAAGCTTAAGCAATGGGGAAGTTCTACCTATGGACTTTATGATATTTGCTGGTGGAATTCAACCAAGTCCTTTAGTCTATAAACTTGACTTAGAAAAAAATAGCTATGGTTATATTGAGACAAATGAGTTTTTACAAGTCAAAAAATATGAGGAAGTATTTGCTATTGGAGATTGTACTACCATATATAATGATGGTAAAACTTTAGCACCTACAGCAGATGTAGCGGAACAGATGGCAGAATATTGTGCTAAAAATATAGAAAATCTGATTTTAGATAAAGAACTCCAAGCATATAAAATTGCATCTCGTGGAATGCTAATAGCACTTGGTAGAAACTACGCATCATCTAAAGTTTTAGGACTATATTTTAATGGGTATATTGCATATACAGTTAAAAAACTAATTGAGAGATTGTATGCCTTGAGACTTAGTAGAGTTGCAAAAAAAGGTTGTAAGAAAATATTTGAGTGCTAAAGAAGAAATTTTTAGCTAGAACTGATATAATCACTCTTATGAATTTACTATCTGCAAAAAATATATCACACACTTTTGAATATGAACTATTTAGAGATGTCTCATTAGAGCTTGATGAGAGTGACTCTATCGCAATTATAGGCATAAGTGGAAGTGGTAAATCAACTCTACTTCATATCCTCTCTAGCCTACTAAGTCCAGATGTTGGAAGTGTTGAGCTTTTTGGCAAAGATGTACAAAGTATGAGTAAAAAAGAGTTAGCAAAGATAAAAAGAGACTCGTTGGGTTTAGTTTTTCAGGCGCACTATCTTTTTAAGGGTTTTAGTGCAAAAGAGAATCTTGAAGTTGCTGCAATGCTCTCAAAGCAAGAGATAGATGAAGAAGTTTTAAAAAAACTTGGCATCTTAGAAAACATGGAGCAAAAGGTAACAGAACTCTCTGGCGGACAACAACAAAGAGTCTCCATAGCTAGAGTTCTTACTAAAAAACCTCGTGTTTTGTTTCTTGATGAACCAACTGGAAACTTGGATAAAACAACTGCAAATGAAGTTATGGATATATTTTTTGACTTTATAACAGAGAACAATGCAGCTATGATTTTAGTGACTCACGATGAAGAACTTGCCTCAAGATGCAGACGAGTCTATAGACTACAAGATAAAGAACTCCTAATGGTTAAGTGAGAAAAGATGTCTTGGGCTGGGATTTTTACTGATACTTATGTAGTTGGTTTTGTGCTTTTGTTTTTTCGTTTTGGGGCACTTTTTTTAGCTGCACCAATTTTTTCGCATCAAAATATCCCTATGACTATAAAAGCTACTATGGCATTTTTTTTCACTATAGTTTTTTACTCATCTATGCCACCACTACAAATAGAGATAAATGTTGCAACTATCTTGTTAGCCATACTAAGTGAGCTTTTTTTTGGACTAGCTATAGGTGTGATACTACTCTTAGCCTATAATGTAATCACTTTTGCTGGAGGTCAGATCTCTTTTATGATGGGGTTTTCAATGGCAAGTGCAATTGATCCACAAAGTGGTGTCTCAATGCCAATTATCTCACAATTTTTGTCACTACTTGGTCTTATGGTACTTCTCTCAATTGACTTGCATCACTGGCTACTTCTTTTTATAGATGGCTCATTAAGTAGCATTCCTTTGGGTGGCTTTTTGATGGAGCAAAACCTTTTTGATTATACCATCCAAGCAGCTTCAAATATGTTTTTAGTAGGTTTTATGATAGCTTTTCCAATTATAGCTTTAACATTTTTACAAGATATAATATTTGGAATGCTTATGAAGACAATGCCACAGTTTAACCTGCTTGTAATTGGTTTTCCTATAAAAATCGCAGTAGCATTTATGGTTTTAATAGCTACACTAACTGCTACAATGTTGATTTTAAAGACACAAGTGCAAGGTGCATTTAACTACTTAGAGATGTTTTTTTAGTCTTTTTTTGATACAATGATAAAATTTATGCCCTCAAAGGAAAGCTCGTGAAAATTTTACTTCTAAATGAAAATCCAGTAGTTACTAAGCTCGTTACTCTTAGTGCTCAAAAGACATCTGACGAACTAGACATAATCACTGATATACAAGATTTAAAATCACAAAACTATGACCTTTTTGCAGTAGATGATACTCTTTATACACAAGAGATCTTTGATGAGATTAAAGAAAAAGTTAATTTTAGCAAGTCGCTATATATATGCTCAAGAGATGCTGAGGAAGTTGAGGGTTTTACTGAAACTTTGAGAAAGCCATTTTTGCCAACTGACTTAGTTGAGCTTTTTGCAAATCTAGATGGCACTCAGGAGAAGGCTCAAGAAACTGAGGACGAAGATATTTCAGAGATTGATTTAGATGATGCTAACGAACTTGAAAGTTTAGATGAACTTGATGGAGTTGATGATATAGAAGATGATGATGAACTTCATGACTTAGATATAGATCTTGACGAAGATGATGAACTTGGTGACATAGATATAGATCTGGATGAAGAAAATGGACTTGATGACTTAGAACTAGATGATCTAAATGATGAAGATCCCGATGAGGAAGTATCTGAGAAGAGTGAGCAAAAAAGTGAGAGTATTTTAGACAAAGATGAAGTTCAAGAAGTACAAAATCTTTTACAAGAAACAGAAAAAGATGATGATATGGATCTTGAAGACTTTGATTTTGACTTAGATGATGAAGAAGAATTAAAAATTGATGATTTAGAAGATGAAAATGCCGAAGAACTTAGTCTTGGAGATCTAGATGATCTAGAACTTGATGATCTAGAACTTGAGAACATTGAAAAAATTGAAGAAGAAAAAATTGAAGCTATTGATGAGCTAGAAGATTTTGATCTTGAGGATGAAGAGATTCAAGAAGAAGAGACTCAAGAAGAAATTAGTGACGAAATTGATAGTGACATAGACAAAGAACAAACAATACAAGTACCGCAAGAAGGTGAATTGATAGAAGATGAGATAAATCAAGAAGAAGTTGATGAATTTAGTCTTGATAACTTAGATGAATTAGAAGATTTTGATCTTGAAGAAGAAGCTCAAGAAATTGAAATAGATGAGCCTCAAGATGATGAAGAAGAAGTTGAACAAGAAGACGAGCAAGAATTACAAGAGATGCCAAAGCTTGATGAAGATGAAGAAGAGCTAACTCAAGAAGATGAGCTAAATATTGATGATATTAGCGATGATGATTTGGAGAGTACAATAGAAAGTGCAGTGCTTGGACTTAGTAAAGAGGACTTAGAGAGTGAACTTGATGAGGATGCACTTATGGATATAGATATGAGCGATGTTGACGCTTTAGAATCACTAAATTCTAGAGATATTAAACTAGCTATTGGTGAGGAAGTAAAAGAAGAGATTGAAGAAGAATCTCAAGAAGTAGATGAGTTTATTGAAGATGAACAAAATGAATCTAAAGAGTTAGATGTGTCACAAAATACAGAGATTAGCCCTGATGAAGAGGGTGTAGAATCTTTGAAAAAACTTTTAAAAGCTCTCTCAGATAAAGATGTAGCAGCTTCATTAAAAGGTATGAAGATAAATATCAATATAACATTGGGCGATAAATGATGTACAAAAAAAATGGAGTTGTTTTAGTCCTCTCCGGTCCTAGTGGTGCTGGAAAAAGTTCTTTAATAAATGCAATAGCAGATGAGATAGGAGATTACTATTTTTCTATCTCTACAACTACTCGCCCTATGAGAGAGGGAGAAGTTGAAGGTGTTCATTATCATTTTGTGTCCAAAGAAGAGTTTCAAAAAGATATTGAACAAGATCATTTTTTGGAATATGCATTAGTGCATGGAAACTACTACGGAACATCTCTAAAGCCTGTTAAAGAAGCTTTGAGTCAGGGTAAATTAGTGATTTTCGATATTGATGTACAGGGAAATACTGCTGTAAAAAATAGGTTAGGAGATATAACAACTTCAGTATTTATAACTTCTCCGTCCCTATCAGAGTTAAAAAAAAGACTAATAGAACGTTCAACTGATTCTAAGGAGGTGATTGAAAATCGAATTAAAATGGCCAAAAGAGAGATTCAGAGAACTTCTGAATATGATTTTGTCATTATTAATGATGATTTTGATCTAGCAGCAAATGTATTAAAGCAAATTGCAAAAACGGCAAGAATAAAAGTACCTACTCACAGAATAAATGAATTTGTTCAAGAATGGGAAGATATAGAGCAGTAGCTCTTATTTTGATTGAAGCGATAAGAGTATTTACAGCAAATTGTAGCTATACTCTCGCATTAATTTTATAAAAAAAGGAAAGAACATGGGAATGCCTGGTGGAACTGAACTACTAATTATATTTGGAATTATCGTACTGTTATTTGGTGCAAAAAAAATACCTGACTTAGCAAAAGGAATTGGTAAAGGAATCAAAAACTTTAAAAGTGAGATGAAAGAAGTAGATGAAACTGAAGTTGTATCAACTGATGCTCCTAAAAAAGTAGAAACTGACACAACAACTACAGCTTCAACAGAAGCTCCAAAAACTACAACACAAGCGTAAACTTTGAAGCAACGAGTATCCTTACTTTTACGTGAAAAATTTGATCGAGATGTAGTTTTAGAAAAACCAAAAGATAGAAGTTTTGGTCATTTTTCTACTCCGATAGCTTTCTCTTTAGCAAAAGAACTTAGAAAATCTCCTATGGCTATTGCTGAGGAGATCGCTTCTTCATTTGATAATCATGAAATTTTCTCTAGCGTTGAATCTTTAAAAGGTTATTTAAACTTCCGCCTTAGCGAAGACTTTTTAGATGAATATGCTTCTTGGGCTTTGCAAAATGAGAGTGAATTTGGCAAGCAAGAAAAAAAGAGCAAGATCCTCCTAGAGTTTGTAAGTGCTAACCCTACAGGACCTCTCCATATCGGTCATGCAAGAGGTGCGGTTTATGGAGACACTCTTTATAGATTAGCAAAACACTTAGGCTATGACATCACTGCTGAGTACTATGTAAACGATGCAGGAAACCAAATAGACTTGCTAGGACTTTCTATCCAGCTCTACGGTAGAGAAAATATCTTGGGCGAAGATGTTGAGTACCCAGAGAGTTACTATAGAGGTGAGTATCTTGAAGCTCTATCTAATGATGCAGTTGCAAAGTTTGGCAAAGAAATACTTAGTGATGAGTCTCGCCAAAAAGAGCTTGCACTTTGGGCTAAAGACGGAGTTATGAAGATTGTGGTTGATACACTAGCAGCTACAAATATTCACTTTGATACTTTTGTAAATGAGTCATCTTTGTATGAAGATTGGCAAAGAGTTATGAAAAAGATGGGTGATGGTGTTTACAAAAAAGACGACAAACTCTGGATAGCATCACAAGTAAAAGGTGACGATAACGATAGAGTAGTTGTTCGTGAAGATGGTCGCGAGACATACTTAGCGGGCGATATAGTCTACCATAACCAAAAGTTTGAGAGAGCTTATGATCACTATATAAATATATGGGGAGCTGACCATCATGGCTATATACCTCGTGTAAATGCGGCTGTAGAATACCTAGGATATGATAGTAAAAAGCTAGAGACTCTCCTTTCTCAAATGGTGAGCTTATTAAAAGATGGCGAGCCTTATAAGATGAGTAAGCGTGCTGGAAATGTCATACTTATGAGCGATATTGTTGAAGAAATAGGCTCAGATGCCCTTCGTTTTATCTTTGCTTCAAAAAAGAGCGATACTGCATTAGAATTTGATCTAAGTGAATTTAAAAAACAAGATAGTTCAAACCCTATTTTTTATATACAGTATGCTCATGCTAGGATCCAAACAATTCTCTCAAAGAGTAACTTTAGTAAAGAAGAGATTATGTCATCTTCATTAAAAGGGCTTGATGAGAGTGCTGATGCACTTCTCTTTGATGCACTTTTACTTCCAGAAGTTATAGAAGATGCATTTAATTCTCGTCAAGTTCAAAAGCTCCCAGAGTATCTGAAATCTTTGGCAGCATCATTACATAAGTTTTATTATGATGTTAGAATTATAGGAACAGATGATGAAGCAAAACTTTTAAAGCTCTTAGAAGTTGTAGCGCTCTCACTTAGAGTTGGTCTTTCTCTTCTTGGTATAGAGGCAAAAGATAGAATGACAAAAGAGGACTAAAAGCCCAAAACTAGGAGAAGTTTTGCTCTTCTGCTAGTAAAAGATGCAATGATTTTAAAATATCACAAAATCCACAAAATCAAATTTATTTTTACTCCGAATAACGAATTTTGCAAAATATCATAAATTAAGAAAGTTTTTATCATAATGTATGGTACTATTACCACTAAATGAACATAAATAATTTTGGATGAAAAAATGAGTATAAAAATAAGAAAAGCGTTAAGTGAAGATGCCCCCTTTTTGGCACTGATGATACTGCAAAGTTCTCGTGCTGAGAAAAAATATGGAATGTTTGATCTTATATTTGCAACTAAAAAAGATGAAGAAACTTTAAGATATATAGAAAAACTAACTACAACAAACGCTAAAAATCAATGTCATTACACTAACTTTTTAATAGCTGAGATAGATGGAGAAAAAGTTGGATCACTCTGTACTTATGAGCCAAGAATCGCTACAAGAGAGACTTTTGTCGAGGCAATCGAAGAGATAGAGAGAGACAATGGAAGCAATGAATATTTAGAGATTTTAGAAGCTTGTGATTTTGAGTTAAATAAGAGAACCCTTATCTTTGACTTTATGGAAGAGATAGAGGGTTTTATAGATGTTGGAGTATTAAAAGCTCTTATGCAAAAGAGTCTTTTAACTGCAAGATTAAAGGGTTATAGAATAGCTCAAGCTATGGTAGAGATTGGCTCATTAGAAACTTTGCTTTATTATAAAAAACTAGGCTTTAGAGAAGTTCGTCAAAAAGAGTGCGAGATCTATAAAGAGAAGTTTGGTAGAGCTGGTTTGGTGCTTTTAGCTATAGAGTTCTAGCCATAGAAACCTCCGCTCTATCACTTCTTCCTTCACTTCTTGCAATCTCATTAGCACTCTACACTAGAAGCGTTCTGCTCTCTTTGTTTGGCGGCATTATATTGGGTCTGTTTATACTTCATGACTTCTCAATCACACTTAGCATAGAAGCTCTTTTTGATCTTTTTGTATCACTTCTTGGTGAGCCTTGGATCTTAAAAACACTTGGATTTGCTATTTTGGTTGGAAGTGTTATGACTTTAATAGAACAAAGTGGAGGCATAGAGGGCTTTGTAGAGTTTATGCAAAAAAAAGTTGGTCTTGTAAAATCTGCAAGATCTGCACTGATCCTTAGCTATATCATTGGTGTAATTATCTTTATAGAATCTTCCATCACATCACTAATAGCTGGTGCAGTAGGTCGTGGGTTTGTTAAAGAGTACAAAATCCCAGCTGCAAAACTAGCTTTTGTGTGTGACTCAACATCGGCTCCTATTAGTTCTTTAATCGTTTTAAATGGTTGGGGTGCACTTCTTTTAGGACTCATTGCCACACAGATTCAAAGTGGTGTTATAGAGGGCGATGCTATAACTATACTCTTAGAGTCTTTGCTATATAATTTTTACGCAATGATAGCACTTATTGTTACTTTTATAGCTATTTGGTTCAACATTGACATTGGTGCAATGAAAAATGCAAAGTTTGTTGTGACTCAAACTAAAGAAGGTGAATCTTTAAAGCAAAAAACTAAAAGTATGTACTTTATGATAGTGCCAATAGTTTTAATGGTTATTTTTGTTTTTGTTTATCTCTATATAACTGGAAATGGAAATCTACTAAAAGGTAGTGGATCTAGTGCTATCTTTTATACAGTTTTAACGACTCTAATTTTCATGTTTTTTTACTACATACTAAAGAAAAACATGACATATAAAACTTGGGGCTTAAATGCTTTTAAAGGAGCTGTGAAACTCTTTCCCATAGCTATGATCTTACTCTTTTCTTTTGCTATAGGTGAGGTTACTAGTGAGCTAAAAACTGGTGAATATTTGGCATCTTTAGCACAAGAGAGTCTAAATATTTATCTGCTAGCATCAGTTATATTTTTACTAAGTTCACTTATATCCTTTTCAACAGGGACTAGTTGGGGGACTTTTAGCATTATGATACCCATAGCCGCGTCAATGGCAATAGCATTAGATGCAAATGTAGCTTTAGTTATAGGAGCTGTTATCTCTGGTGGTATCTTTGGAGATCACTGCTCACCCATCTCAGATACTACCATCATATCTTCAATGGCAAGTGATTGTGAAGTAGTTGAGCATGTAAATACTCAACTTCCATATGCTCTCATTAGTGGTGCTATCGCACTTCTTCTGTTTTTTATAAGTTCTCTGCTTTTTTCTTAAAATATAAACTATTATATAAATACTAAATGCTATACTAACTACAGTAACTTAAGTTATTAAATTAATTATTCTAGTTAAGGATGTAACCGCTGAAGACATTTGTATTTTTAATTATATTATTACCTATCTACTTGATTGCTAATGTTACAACAAAGGCTAACTTTAGTGCTGAGTATGAAAAAGCTACTAAGTTATATAAGTCTAAAAATTATAAAGAGGCATATGAGATCTTCTCTAAAATATATCTCAGTAGCCTCTCAGACGCAAAACTTAGTTTTTACTTAGGACACTCAGCCTATGAGACAGGTCACTATGAGATTGCATTAGCAGCTTTTGAGAGAGTTGAGATCTTAGAGCCTACAAACTTGAGAAATAAGCTTGAAAAAGCTAGAACTTACTTTATGTTAAAGATGTATGAAGAGGCGCAAAACTCATTTGAAGAAGTTCTAAATAGTCCTATGATCCCTAAAAATGTAAGAACCAATATAGAGCTATATATTGCTAAAATTACTGGTGCTCAAAAAAAATCATTTACTTACGCAACTCTAAATATTGACTGGCTCTATGATTCAAATGTTAACTATGGATCACTAGATGATACCTATAACATAGGTTCAACTGCATATCCAACAGCAGAGGTAAGAGCAGATAGAGCCCTTCAAACATCTTTAGATCTAGTAAATATTTATGACTTTGGTGATGCAAATGGTTTTGCTTTAAAAAACAGAGCTTTTGCCTATCTAAAAGACTACAAAAAAGAAGATGATTTTGATATCGCTTACCTAGCTTATATGCCCTCTCTTTTGTATAAAGAGAGCAGATATAGTGCTGAGATGGTTGTTGGTTTTGAGACTATGAACTTAGCTAGTAAAAACTACCTAAGAAGCATCCACTATATGCCAAAGCTTGACTATTCACATACAAATACTCTAAGAAGTATTGTTTATTTTAAGTATCAGAGAAAGTTTTTTCAGCAAGCTGCCTACTCTGATCTAAACTCAAATCACTGTGAACTATCTTATGGACTTCAAACTATTTTAACACCTAGATCTTATCTTCAAGCAAATATAGTGGGCATCAAAGAGAAAAAACGCCAAGCCTCAAGGATAGATGTTGATTATGACGAGTATAAATTAAATGCAATATATGCAAATCACTTTAGTGCTATCTACTCGGCAGAAATATATGGCGAGATAAAAAAGAGACAGTATGAAGATTTTAGTAACTTGTTTGAATCAACTCGCGTAGATGAGAGTAAAATTATTAGCCTTAGTTTAGGCGCTAGAATTTTACAAACTTTGCGTCTTAATGCAAAGGTAAGTTACAACAGAGTTGACTCAAATCAAAATCTGTTTAGTTATCAAAAGCATACATTTTCTTTGGGTTTAACAAAGACTTTTTAAGGAGCCAACTATGAAATATATAACTAAAATATTGATACTACTTTTTTTACTAAACTTGAACTTATATGCTAACACAGTAGGAACTATAACAGCCCTTAGTGGGAGTGCTTTTATACAAAGAGATGGTAAAAGCATAGATGCAACTCTGGGAGCCAAACTAGAGCAAAAAGATAGTATAAAAACTAAAGACGCTACTAAAGTTCAGATCATCTTTAATGATGAGACTATTATTAGCATAGGTAAAAATTCAAACTTCTCTATAGATGAGTTTTTGTTTGAAGAGGGTGAAGCTCCAAGTGCTAAGTTTGGGCTTCTAAGTGGTGCTATGAGAACTATAACAGGCAAGATTGCAGATGTCGCTCCCGATAAGTTTAGTGTAAAAACAAAGACTGCAACTATTGGGATTCGAGGTACAAACTTCTCTATTTTTGCAGGCGAAGATGGAAGTGCGAGAGTATTTTGTACATATGGAGCTATTAGTGTAACTGCACAAGGAGATAGCTCTAGTTCTATAGTAACTCAAGGTTTTTATATTTTAGTCTCTGCAGATGGAACTAGATCTGCACCTATAAAGTTCACACCACAAGAGTTAAAAGAGGCAAAAGAAGAGAGTTTTGCAACTAGCTCAGACGATGACTCTTCAGATCCTGACACACAAGATAACGATGCTTCTGAACCTATGGCAGATTCGCCAATAGATACTAACAACAATGAAGATCTAGGCTTAGTAGTGGAGAACATTACAGATAGTGCAAGACAAGCAGCTGAGCAAGAAGCTTTAAATAGAGGTAATTACTCACTAATTGGTGAAACTAGTTTTTTAAACTATATAGTGAAAGTAGATGTACTAGGATCAATTTTTAATGGAGCTTCTATAATAGATGGACAAAATACATTTACAACATCTAAAACAGCAAATTCGTTTACCTCTATGGATAAGTTTACATCAAGTATAATAAGCGTTACATCGACAGATCCAGATATAACAAGTATAGGACTAAGCACGCCTGAAGATAATTATTTTAATGCTACTGGTGATGATTTGATGGCTGGAGATAGTATGAGTTGGGGAGAGTGGGGAATTTCTTACGATTATACGGATTCACTAGGATCTGCTCACTCTCAAGAAAATCATTTATGGATAGCAGGTGAAGCTACACCCACATCAGTTATTGATGCTTATCGTGGTGCGAATATGAACCGAACATATAGTGGAATATATAAAGCAGTTTACTCAGATAATAATTATATTCCAATAAATGGACTCGCTACATTAAATGTTGATTTTGGCAACGATATAGCAGTGTTAAATATAGGTGCTAATTTAGATTCAAGTGGAATTGAGATAGTGCCTCATACAATTAATAATTTAATTATAAATGGCAACCAAATGAATGGGGTTGATGGGTTAAATAGAGCTAATGGAAGCTTTTATGGAGCAGACGGTAAGTCAGCGGGAGGAACTTTTTATATACGACTTAGTCCTGGTGAAGTAAACGGTGTTTACCAAGTTAAAGCACCATGATTTCTTGATCTATTTATTTTCTTCTTAAAAAACAAAATGTTATAATAATATATAATAATTTTGTTACTTATATTAATTATTTAAAACAAGGATGGATTAAGTGAAGATATTTGTATTTTTAATAGTTCTATTGCCTATATATCTATTTGGTAATGTAACAGAAAATAGTGTTGAGGGTAAGTATAAGCAAGCTGTGGAGTTTTACAACTTAAAAGACTACAAAGCATCTTATGAGATCTTAAGAGAGATCTACTTGCAAAAACTCTCAGATGCTAACTTGAACTTTTATCTTGGTCGCTCAGCCTTTGAGATAGGTAACTATGAGATGGCTCTAGGAGCTTTTGAGAGAGTTGAGATGCTAGATCCAGCAAGTCTTGCAAATAAGCTACAGATGGCTAGGACTTACTTTATGCTAAAGATGTATGAGGATTCTGAGATCGCATTTAAAGAGGTCTTAGAAAATCCAAATCTACCACAAAACTTAAGAACAAATGTAGAGTTATACTTATCTAGCGTTACAAAAGTTCAACAAAAATCATTTACATATGCCACGATAAATCTTGATTGGATTTATGACTCAAATGTAAATTATGGCTCGCTAGATAGAGAGTACACCATAAACACAGGAACATATGCATCAACACAAGAGAGATCTGACAGCGCTTTTCAAGTCTATGCAGATATTGTAAATATCTATGACATTGGGCAGAAAAATGGTTTTGCTCTAAAAAATAGAGTCTCACTCTTTTTAAAAGATTATAGAGACTTAGATGCTTATGATGTGCAGTATTTAGGATATGCACCAAGTATTTTATATAAAGAGACAAAATATTTAGCAGAGCTTGCTTTAGGTTTAGATGTTTTGACTCTTGGTAAGAAAGAGTACCTTCGTACTGCTTCTTTGACCCCAAGGTTTGAGTATAGTCATTCTAATACTCTAAGAAGTATTGCCCATATAAAATATCAAAAGAAGTTTTTTTCAAAAGACGCCCAGTATGATCTAGATGCAAATCATTATGAACTTGCGTATTCACTACAAAAAATCCTAACTCCTCGCTCATTTATACAAGCAAATATTACAGCTATACGAGAAGCAAAACTTCATGGTCAAAGAATTGATGTTGATTATGATGAGTATAGAGCAAACTTACTATATGCAAACCAATTTACTGCAATTTTTGGAAGTGAAATTTTTGCACAGTATAGAAAAAGAATGTATAAAGATTATAGTAAACTTTTTGGAAATACAAGAGATGACGATGGTGGAACAATAGCTGTAAATTTAAATGCGAGGATACTTAAGACTTTGCGTTTTCATATCAAGGGAAGTTACAATAGAGTAGAATCAAATCAAGAGCGCTTTAGTTATCATAAACATACGATAGCAATCGGTTTAAACAAAACATTTTAGGAGAGAGATTATGAAATACTTAATAAAAATTGCTTTAATAGTCCTTTTGCTTAGCGTAACTCTTTTTGCTAAAGATGTTGCTAGAGTTACAGGTTTGAGCGGTGATGCATTTATCCAAAGAGATGGCACTAAGATAGAAGTAACTCTGGGCATGGCTCTTGAAGAAAAAGATACTATTACAACCGATAGTAGAGCAAAAGTGCAGATAATCTTTGAGGATGAAACGATAATTTCTCTTGGAAAAAATTCTAAATTCTCTATAAAAGAGTACTTCTTTGAAGAGACAAAAGAGCCGGTTGCAAAGTTTGCAATGTTAAAAGGGGCTATGAGAACCATCACAGGAAAGATAGGAAAAGTAGCTCCAGAGAAGTTTAGTGTTGAAGCAAAAACAGCTACTATAGGGATAAGAGGGACTAACTTTAGTGTCTTAGTGGGCGATGATGAGTCGGTGCAAGTTTTCTGTACTTTTGGTGCTATTAGTGTAAATGTTAATGGGGCTGAGAGCGTAGTAAATCAAGGATTTTATATCATAATATCTCCTGATGGAGGAGTTGAGATAAAAGAGTTTACTCCGCAAGATTTAAAAGAGATGAAAGAGCAAAACTTTGCTAAGGGTGAGTCAAAAAAAGGTGATGCCCTGCAAGATGCCATAGCTACTAATGAGACTCAGCTTGATAATACAAGAGAAGAGTTTGACAATATCGTTATAAAAGATATAACAGATAGTGTGGTTGATGCTGAACAAACTGCTGGAACAATAGCTACAAACTTGTCTGATTTAATAGCAGGATACTCTATGAGTGATGCTTTATATACAGGAACTTACTCGGTAACTCAAACAGTTGGTTTAGGAACAAACCTTCAAACAAGTGGTGTTGCTGAATTAATGGTTGATTTTGGAGCTGATACAGTTAATCTATCCATAGATGGTGGAGTAGTCTTTTTTGATGAAGCTACACAATTTAATGGAAGTAGTTTTAGCGTAAATGAAAATAGTATTGATAGTGGTGTAGGTAGTGCTAGTGGAACATTTAAAGGTGCAACAGGAAATATAGTCGAAGGAAACTTTTTTCATTTAAATGGATCCAATGGAGAAAAAGGAATATACAATGTTACTACAGAGCAGGAATTACATTAAAAAATGAGAGGAAAGTATAAAGCACTAATATCACTCTTTATACTTTTAAGTCTGATATTATCTAGTGCTTATCTTTTTTTACCAAGTCATTTTCAATCCCTTGACGATAGAGTAAGAGATTTCTACTTTAAAGCTCGTGGTGCAACTACGGCTAGTGAAGATATTGTAATTATAGATATCGATGAGAGAAGTATTAAAGAGCTTGGTCAGTGGCCTTGGGAGAGAGATAAAGTAGCTCTCATACTTAAAAATTTGGCTTTAAGTGGAGCAGGGATTATAGGTCTGGATATTGTATTTAGTGAGGCTGATAAAACAAGTCCTAAGCTACTTGCACAAAAATGGGGTTTTACTGAAGTAGAAGTTCCAGACTATGATCTTTTGCTTTCACAAACTATAGCGGCGACTCCAACTATAGCTGGTTATGTTTTTGATTTTGATGCAAACAACTCAAATGAAGCTCCACAAATTCCCGCTATTTTTGTAGAGAGATCAAAACAAGATAGAGCATTTATCCTAGAAGCTAGTGGGGTTTTGCCAAATCTTAAAATTATTCAAGATGCAAGTTACTCAAGTGGATACCTAAACAATGTTCCCGATGAAGCTGGAATTATCCGAAGCGTTCCTTTGATGATAAGATATCAACAGAGGCTATATCCATCTCTAGCTTTTGAGATGTACCGCATAGCCAACCAAAGCAATAGAGTCACAACTACTTACTCAGAAGTTGGAGTAGAGAGTGTGGAAGTTGGCAAAACAATTATCCCAACTGATAGATTTGCAAGGATGCACCTAAACTTTAGAGGTCCCGCTCGAAGTTACCGCTATATCTCAGCAGTTGATATCTTCCATAATAGCTTTGATCCAAAGAGAGTTGAGGGTAAGTTTGTTCTTATTGGGACATCTGCTTATGGGCTTATGGATCTGCGCTCAACTCCACTAGATAGCGTTATAGCTGGGGTTGAGATCCATGCAAATATGATAGATAATCTACTCCGTGGTGATATGTTAAGAAGACCAGTTTGGGCAGAAGTAGCAGATCTATCTGCTATCATAGTTGTTGCTTTTATTGTGATATTTATCTACTCTAGACTCTCTCTCTTGTTGTTTACTTTAGCAATTATTGGTTCATCGTTTGTTTTGATATATCTAAACTACTATCTACTATTTGATAAGCTTTATATATTAAATGCACTCTTTCCTCTCTTTAGTATCTTTTTGTCTTTGATCGGAGTTTTAGGGGTAAACTACTTTTTTGAATCTCGCCTAAAAGAGATGATAAAAACAAAGTTTGCATCAAAGGTCAGTGCTAGTGTTATGGAAGATATTTTACAACACTCAGACTCTGATGCCTTAGAGGGACAAGAAAAAGAGATAACAGTCTTCTTCTCAGATATAAGAGGTTTTACAAATATCTCTGAAGCGATGGGAGATGCAAAAAAACTCATCAGGTTTATGAATGAGATAATGGAACCAATGACTGAGATCATCATAGATGAAAAGGGGACAATAGATAAGTATATAGGCGATGCTATTATGGCTTACTGGAATGCACCACTAGATCTAGATAATCATGCTGATAGAGCTATGAGAGCGAGTCTTAGACAACTTCATCATCTAAAGAGATTAAATGAAGATCTAAGAGCAGATCCAGACTTTATAAATGTCTCAAATATGGCAGATGAAGCCAATATACCAATAGTTGATATTGGGATCGGTTTAAATACAGGTTTAGCCATAGTTGGCGAGATGGGTTCAAAGAAACGCTCAGACTATACAGTTATAGGCGACACAATAAATGTAGGTGCAAGACTAGAATCTCTATGTAAATTTTATAACTCAAGACTAAATATCTCAAACTTTACAAAGAGCCAGCTAAAGGGCAACTATATATTTAGATTTTTAGATCTAGTGACTGTAAAAGGAAAGAGTGAGCCAGTTGAGATCTGGCAAGTTCATGACTTTGCCGATGAAGTAAGTGAGCCACTCTTTTACTCTAGTAAAGAAGATCTATTAGCTGAACTTGAGACTTATCATAGAGCTATAGATCTATATAAGGCAGAAAATTTTAAAGAGGCACTTGTGATATTTGAGGAGTTAAACCTACTTGAATTTAAGAGCAATCTAAAGATCTGTGAGATCTACATAGAGAGATGTAAGCACTATGTAGATAACCCACCAAAAGAGTTTAACGGAGTTTTTGTGCATACAACAAAAGGCTAGTTCTCTAAAACCTTGTTTATAGAGTATCTTAGATCTTCATCTAGATTTTCCATAGAACTTAGCATCCATCTTAGATAACCAGCATCACTATCTGCTACTTCTTTTAGAGTTTTATTTTTATACTTTCCAAATCTAAAATAGTTTACAAAGATAGGAGTTTGAGTGAGTTCTACCATCTTCTCAACAGGATTTTCTCCTACAAAAGCAGAGCTTACTGCATCTTTTAGTTTTGACAAAAAGAGTTTTAAAACTAAAACATCACCTATGGCATCGTGAGCTTTTACTACAATTCCAAGCTCATCAGCCTCTTTTTGTTCTTCTTTGTAAAGCCCCATCTTATAGCGAAAATATTGAAGTCTATGAGCATCTTCCTCTGCAAAAATATGTTTTGCAACTCTTAGAGTATCTATAACTTGCATCTTGTTTACAAAACCCTCTTTTTGAAGCATTCCTATATCAAAATCAGCGTTGTGGATGATGAGGTAGTTCTCAGCTATGTTTAACTCACAAAGTCTCTTGTATGCCTCGCTATCAACACAAGATGGTTTTTTCTCTAACATATCTGGAGTGATTCCATGAATCTCCATAGCTCCAAAGCCAATAGGCACATCACTAGAGTAAAACTCATTGTGAACTTCTATCTCTTTTGCACCTAGAACCATGTAGCCTAGTTGTATAACTCTGTCATTTTCACCTACACCTGTTGTCTCAGTGTCTAATATTACATATTTTCTTGCCAAAAATTATCCTTTTATATGTTTTTTACTTATAAAATTAACGTTAAAACTCTTCTCTTTATTTGCATCTAGCTTGATTTTAAATGAGACTAAATTGCCATTTTTATATGAAAATTTCTCTTTTGTTTTTATAACACTTGAGCTACTTTTGTTAAATGGTACTAAAATTTCTACAGTCTTTTTTTCATCAGATGAGTTTTTAAGAGTGTATTTTATAGTTGTATCGTAGTGCTCTTTTGTATCAGAGCGTAAAAAAATACTCTCGTCTAAAGCCAGATCAAAACTGTTACCAATAGCTAACTCAACACTTGTCTCTTTTGGAGTGTGTGAAATGTAAGACTCTCCAATAAAGATCTTTTGACTCTTTATCGGTGAGTAAGTTCTAACAACACCTTTTGGAAGTGGAGTGTCAAGTTTTTGCATCTCTATACTTTGTGCAACACTGTGCTTTACTTGTGTGTTTAGAGTTAGTGGATCTGAGGTTTGTACTTTGTAGAGTCTTTTAATATCTATGTCATTTTTACTTAAAAACTTTATTTGTGTTTTTTCTTGATCTGATATGTCAACTTTAAAAGGAACGCTATAAAAGTGGTAACCCTCATGTGCTTGGTGCTCAACACTTTGGTTTAAAACCATATCTTTTGCATAAGACATTGCTCTTTGTGGAACTTGCATTGTGTTTACATCGCCAGCTAAAACATGAAGATCTGTGTTTAGGTAAGACTTTCCAGAATGGTTGTCAATGCTGATCCAGCCAATTAGGTTTGCTTTATCGCCATGGATGTTAAGTATGTAGTCGCTCTTCCAAGACAAGTTTCTTATAAGGTAATCGATCTCTATCTTTGAATCTAAACTCTTTCTTGTCTCGATGTTATAAACTAGAGATGGCTTAGTTAGAAGCGTAGAGGGAATTGTAGAGAAAATAATCTCTTTTGGCTCTACTGAAATAATTTGGTTTTTTTTATCTTTAAGTAGTGCAGTTTTAGACTGGTGGGAGAGAAGTGTAAACTCATCTCTGTCTACTTTTACTTTTTTGTCAATATGTGCATCTAAGAGTTTTTGTAAATTTAGTTGGTCGTATCTGAATTGCTGTGAATACAGAGTTACTTCTTTTGGTAAAGAGATATTTACAGAGTCTGTAATAATTGTGTTTGCAACAGGAGAGTAAACGATCTCTTTGTCTTCTTTTTGAAGACTTAGATCTCTTTGCTCATGTACAAGAGCTACTCCATCGTTATAGACTATAAGTGAAGATGAAGTAGGCTCTTTTGAGAGGCTAGAGGCAAAAATGAGTGAAGACGAGAGCAAAATAAGGGTGCTTAAATATTTCATAGAGATACCTTTTTCATAGTGATAATACATATTACACTATGAAAAAAAATATAGAGTAATAAAACAAATGTTTAATCTGCTTTCTTTGCTACAAATCTTAGCCAAAAATAACCAAAAAGTCCCGCAAAAAGAGAAGCGGCGATAATTCCAATCTTCGCTTGAAATATAAGCTCAGCATTTCCAACAAAAGCTAAATCAGCAATAAAGATAGACATAGTAAAACCGATACCACCTAAAAAAGAGACACCAAAGATTTGACTCATGCTGCTTCCTTCTGGAAGTTTAGCAATGCCAAGTTTTATAGCTAACCACGCAACACCGGCAATTCCTAAAACTTTACCTAGTATAAGACCTGCAATAATGCCCAAAGAGACACTCTCCACTATTGTATCTCCAACTGAAGAAAAATCTATAGAGATTCCAGCATTTGCAAGGGCAAATAGAGGTATAACGATGAGCCCAACAGATAGATGTAACTTCTGTTCAAGCCTTGCAGAAGGAGATTCAACAGCTATTATTCTATCTTTTATATTTGTAAGTATCGCTTTTTGTTTATCATGCATAGTGCAGTCAGTTGCTACGGGATAGTTATCATACTTATCGAGTAGATCTCTAGTGTCATTTGTAAAATCAAGCGGAGTTAGTTTTGGTTTAGATGGAATAGCCATAGCCGCAATAACACCAGCAATAGTCGCGTGTATGCCAGATTCTAGCATGAAAAACCATAGAAAAAGTCCAACTATAAAGTAAGGAAGTACCATACGAATACCAATACGGTTAAATATAACCATCACCAAAAAAGAGACAAAAACTAAAGCAAGAGAGATCATATTGATGTCATTTGTATAAAAAAGAGCGATAACTACAACAGCACCAAGGTCATCAACAATAGCAAGAGCTACTAAAAAGGTAACAAGCGCAGGAGAGACTCTGTTTCTTAGAAGTACCAATGCACTAATGGCAAAGGCAATGTCTGTTGCCATAGGGATTCCCCAACCTTTTGCTCCAGCTTCACCGTAGTTAAAAGCCATATAGATAAGAGCAGGAAGAGCCATACCTCCAATAGCTGAGAGAATAGGTAAAATAGCTACTTTTATATTTGATAGTTCTCCTATTAAGATCTCTCTTTTGATCTCAAGTCCAATAATAAAGAAAAAGATAGCCATTAATCCATCATTTATCCAGTGATGAAGAGTATGTGAAAGCTCCCATGAGCCAATACTAATCTCAACATTTGTATGAAAAAAGTCAGCATAAGTCTGTGTTAGTGGAGTATTTGCCAAGATTAAAGCAACTATAGTCATAAACATCAAGATGACACCAGTGGTAGTTTGGGCATGTAAAAAATGCTCAAAAGGAGTAGAAATCCGTCTAAATGTTTTTTCCCAGGGTGCGTAAATTCTCATATTACTCCATTGTAGGTTTTTGAGTAATTATAACTAAAAAAGACAATGCTAAAAAAATATGAGTATAATCTGCCTTATGAATTTACAAAAACTACAAAATAAAACTATCTTACTCTTTGGAAAAACACGCTCATTTAGTTCTGATGAGTTTATCTCCCAACTAAAGTTTCATAAGATAAAACTAGCAGAGGGCTTTAGCGAAGATGTTGAGCTAATCATAGATGGAAAACTTATGACTCCATATGAACAAAATGAGAGTGAAAGCCTCTATGAGAGCCAAAAAGGTCTAGAGTTTATCTCTATAGATCTACTTGAGAGAGAACTTGCAAAACATATAGATGCAGCAACACTTATGATGAGTCTAAAGCTCTCAGCAGATAGAGCAAGGCTAAAAGATTTTTTAACAAACTCAATGATAAGTGATGAGTTATACCTAAAGCTTATAAAGATGTATAGCTGGGGTGGTGAGAACTTTTTTGATAATGATGATAATAGAGATATAAGTGCAGCCCTTATAGTGCGATTTTACAAGAACATAGAGAGAAATCACAATGTTGAGTATGCAACTTTAGGTATTATGCACCTTGCATCTCAAAGTAGAGATCCATTAGTTTTAGAGACAATTGCAAACCTAGAACCACTACAGAAAACAATGAGAGATGCAACTAATCAATCAAACTATAAGATAATCTCAAGTCTAGCTAAAAATGAATCAACTCCAAAAAGTGTTTTAGAGTCTTTTATAAAAAAAGCACCTATAGAGATAAAAAAAATGATAGCCGTTCGCCAAGATTGTGATGAGGAGATGCAAAACTCTCTCTTAGATACAAAAGAAGTTCATGAAGCACTATCAAACAATAAAAATCTAGCTAAAAGTACGATAAAAAAACTTATGCAAGATAGAGCAAAAAACATGGCAAGAAGTGTGAAGCCTGATAGTGAACTGTTTGAGACTTTCTTAAGTACAAATCCTCTAG
This sequence comes from Sulfurimonas sp., assembly GCF_023228785.1. GTDB lineage: Bacteria > Campylobacterota > Campylobacteria > Campylobacterales > Sulfurimonadaceae > Sulfurimonas. Next base: position 56,254 of record NZ_JALOAN010000005.1, on the reverse strand, counting down.
ATCTAGCACAAAATAGTTCTCTAACTAAAGAGATGCAAATGAAGATCTTAGAGCTTGACATAGAAGATGTAAATCTAGCTTTAGCATCAAACGAGCATATAGATAGAGATATTTTAAAGAGCCTGCTTAATGAGTCTTCACAAGAGATTTGTAACGCTCTATATCAAAATAATGCTACTCCAAAAGAAGTGCTAAAATACGCTTATAAAGATGATAAAAACCATAAAACACTTGCTAGAAACTCTAACACTCCTAGTGAGATCTTAGAACTTTTAGCTAAGAGTGAAGATGGGGAGATCTTGTTGTCTTTGGCAAGAAACTCCAATACACCTGTAGATATTTTGTATCAACTTCAACTTGATTCTCGCTACGAGAGAGCGGTTAAAGAGAACCCAAATTTTGGCAAACACATAATGAGCGAAAACATAGGATGGCAAGAGTAGATGAGAGCATCAAGATTAACACAAACACTTCAAGCTTTAGTGGAGCAAAAAGTTCCAGTTTTTTTATGGGGAGCACCAGGGATTGGAAAATCTTCTATAGTTAAGCAGATTGCAAAAAGTAAGGAAGTAGGCTTTATAGATCTAAGACTCGCACTAATGGATCCAACGGACTTAAAAGGGATTCCTTTTTACGATAAAGATTCACACACAGCTCTTTGGGCTCCACCTGCGTTTTTGCCAAAAAATGGTGAGGGGATACTTTTTTTAGATGAGCTAAACACTGCCGCACCAAGTGTTCAAGCCTCAGCATATCAGCTCATTCTTGATAGGAAGGTAGGCGAGTATGAGTTGCCTGATGGCTGGGCTATAGTTGCAGCTGGTAACCGTGAGAGTGATAGAGGCGTGACATATAGAATGCCATCACCACTAGCCAATAGATTTGTTCACTTTGAGATGGAAGTTGATGTGGATGATTGGAAATATTGGGCATTTAAGAGTGCTCTTGATGAGAGAATCATCGCCTACATATCATATAAAAAAGAGCATCTCTTTACCTTTGATCCAAAGAGTGACGCTAAAAGCTTCGCAACTCCTAGAAGTTGGGAATATGTAGATAGTATCCTAAGCGCAGATCTAGATGAGTTACTTCTGCTTGATGCACTTAGTGGAGCTGTTTCTCGTGAGGTTGCAGTTGGTTTTTTAAGTTTTATAAAAGTTATGCATAAACTTCCAGACATAGAAGCAATTTTGACAACAGGCGAGGGCGATTATAGCGATGAAGTGGATGTACTTTACGCTCTTAGCATCGGACTTGTAAGTGCCTTGCTTAAAGATTACAGTGATGAGAGACTTGACAATCTTCTCTCATATACATTAGGACTAAAGAGCGAATTTGCAGTTTTATGTGTGCAAGATCTACAAAAAAATGGTCAAACAATGGAACACTCTGATGTTTTTAGAGAGTGGGTAAAAAAGTTCGCCTATCTTTTAGCATAAGTATTCACAATAGTAATTTTTGGTTCTCACCAAATATCAAGATACATTTTTTAAACTTAAGTTTTATCTGCTACCTAGGTGGCAGAATTTTACAGAATAATCTTCTATAATTACAGCATAAATAAAAACAAGGAGTCAGTTATGTTCATTACACGCTATAACCCAAGTAGAAATATGAGAGAGTATAGAAGAGGACTCGACCTCTTTAATACTCTCTTAGATGACTATGTTCCAGTAAGTAAGCAAAGTGGCTTTAGTGCTGATTTTATTCCTGCTATTAATACAAGAGAGGGCGAGTTTGCATACCATGTCGAAGTTGATTTACCAGGAATAAATAAAGAAAATATCAACATCTCCGTTGAAGATAACAAGCTTGTTATCTCAGGTGAGAGAAAGACAAAAGAGGAGATGAAAGAGGAGAACTACTATAGAGTTGAGAGTAGTTTTGGCTCTTTTTCACGCTCTTTTTCACTTCCAGAGGGAGTGGATATTGAAAATATTCGCGCCGAGAGTCAAGATGGTGTCCTAGAGGTAGTTGTGCCTAAGCTCAAAAAAGATGTAGTAAATAAAGTGAAAAAAATCGCTATCAAATAAAAGGAGGATATTATGCAAATCACAAAAAGTGTTAAAAATATTGGTTCTGAGATAGAAAAAGGTGTTGAGATTGTTGGTAAAAAGGTCTCTGAGGCTTTTGATAATTTGGCAAGTCACCTCCCTTTTGCTAACCTAGCGAAGAAGGAGAATGCTGATTTTCATATTGAAGTTGATCTGCCTGGTGTCAAAAAGGAGGATATAGATCTTAAGATTGAAGATGATGTCTTAATTATAAGTGCAGTTCGCCACTATAAAAAAGAGCTAAATGATGAGAGCTACTATATTTGCGAGAGCTCTTTTGGAAAAATAGAGAGACGCTTTAGCCTTCCTGAAAATATAGATAGTGAAAAAATCAGCGCTAGCTTTAAAAATGGTCGCCTAGAGATAGAGTTGCAAAAGACTGAAAAAGCAAAACCAAAGAGTATCGCTATAAAATAGACAAGGAGATGGCTATGAGAAAAGAGAGTGTTAAAATACTTTATATTCTCAATGGATTGCTATTTGCTGCCCTCCTTGTGCAGGGTTATTTTATCTATAAACTAGATTTCGTGTCAAGCACGTAATGACGGGACACGCGTCATCCTGAACTTGATTCAGGATCTAGCTTAATAATTGTCTAGAGCACTCAATTAATTTTTTACACTTCATAGTGTATAATCTACACTATGAACAGTGTAGAAAATTCGCAACAAATTATACTTAAAAAGATAAGTAATGCTCCACTTATTTTAAAGAAAAAGAAAAATTTATACTTTAAAAAGGGAGAAGATCCTCTCTCTCATACTAATACTCTTAAGTATTTTTACTTCGTTATGAGCGGTAAAATAAAGATTTATGATATTGATATAGGGAGCTCAAAAGAGCAAATCCTATATATTCTCTTACATGGAGATATGTTTGATGTAGTATCCTTACTTGATGGCAGGCCAAACCAATACATATCAGAAGTGCTCGAAGATGCTCATGTAGTTGAGCTTCCTTTAGAAGATGTTAAAGAGATGATTTTAAAAGATGAAAAGTTCCGCCAATATTTTTATGCCTATATTGCATCTCAGCTTAAATCTATGGAAAATTTGGCAGTTAGCCTATCTTTTTATGATGTATACCAAAGAGTCTTGCAACTTTTTACCCGTTTTACTGAGACTATAGATGGAGTGTCAAGATTAAAAGTAATCAATAATCTAAAACATGAAGATATAGCATCTATGGTAGGCTCGGTGAGAAAAGTTGTAAATAGAAGCCTGCAGAAACTTAAAAAAGATGGCATTATTGAGATAAAAAGAAAAAATATATATGTAAAAAACTTTCAAAAATTACTTGATAAATTGTCAGTCTAAAAAACAGCGTCTTTAGCTGCTCTCTAGTAAAGAGATTACAATCTTTTTATCATATGATGATACTCGTGGTTTGAAAGTTTTAAAATAGTGTTTTTTTTATAACCTATTTTTTCATATAAGCTAAGAGCTTTTATATTCTCAACATCCACTAAAAGTGATACTTTTGTAAAGCCCAACTCTTTTGCTTTTTCTTCAATAAAACAAAACAGTTCTTTTGCAATTCCACGCCCTTGAAACTCTTCAAAAACACTTATAGTATCTACATAAAACTCATCTTCAAAACACTCTTTATCAAAAGAGTCTAAAAAGATGTTTTTAGAAGCTAGGTGTCTAATCATAAGATTATCAAGTTCATCTACTCTATTTGAATCATAAGCTATTATAAGCCCTGCTAAGTCGTTTTTAACTTCATATGTGTAGATATTATTGTAACTTAGTCTATTTATATTCATAGAAATATAAAAATCTAAAGTTTTTAAAATCTTTTTCTTTTCACTTTCTCCAGTTAGTGTTTTTGCAACTTTACCAATTGCATTTAGTATAAGAATAGACAGACCTTGATCTGTTTTTTTTGCTTTTTTTATCATTTAGTTATTTACTCTTTAAAACTTATTTTAACTTTCTAAATCCCTGTAAAATCTGCATGAAAAAACTTTTCATACAGATAGAAGATTTTGAGATTAGAGATTCAAAGCTTTTGCTACACCTGCTCCATAAGCCGGATCTGCTTTTGTGCAGTTGTCTATATGTCTTTGCTTAATATTTTGTGGTGCATCGCCCATAGCTCTTGCTGTATTTTCAAAAAGGACTTTTTGCTCTTCTTTACTCATAAGTTGAAACAGCATTCTAGGTTGTGTGAAGTTGTCATCATCTTGCTCGTATCTGTTAGCTCCACCATCTAGATCTAACTCTGGCTCAGCAAACTCTTTTTGCTCTTGCCACTCATCATAAGAGTTTGGCTCATAACCTAGAGTAGCTCCAGCGTTGCTATCGACTCTCATAGCACCATCTCTGTGGTAGCTATTTGTTGGGCATTTTGGAGCATTTACTGGGATGAGGTTATGGTTAACTCCTAGCCTATATCTCTGTGCATCTCCATAAGAGAAGAGTCTTCCTTGGAGCATCTTATCAGGTGAAAAGCCAATTCCATTTACAACACTTGCAGGGTTAAATGCAGCTTGTTCAACATCTGCAAAGTAGTTCTCTGGGTTGCGGTTTAACTCAAACTCTCCAACTTCTATAAGTGGATAATCTTTTTTAAGCCACACTCTTGTTAAGTCAAAAGGGTTAAATTTGTAGTGCTTTGCATCTTCTTCGCTCATTATTTGCACAAACATCTTCCACTTTGGAAAGTCACCTTTTTCTATACTTTCAAAGAGATCTTGCTGATGGCTCTCTCTATTTTGCCCCACCAAGATTTGCGCCTCTTCATCTGTTAAGTTTTTTATCCCTTGCTGGCTAACAAAGTGAAACTTAACCCAGTTTCTCTCATTTTGCTCATTGATAAAGCTAAAAGTGTGGCTACCAAAACCGTGCATATGGCGGTAAGAGTAAGGAATACCTCTATCACTCATCGTAATGGTAACTTGGTGCAGAGCTTCTGGCAAGCTAGTCCAAAAATCCCAGTTGTTTTTTGCACTTCTCATGTTTGTTTTTGGATCTCGTTTAATGGCATGGTTTAGATCTGGAAACTTTAGTGGATCTCTTAGAAAAAAAACAGGAGTATTGTTTCCCACAAGATCCCAGTTTCCCTCTTCTGTATAAAACTTAAGAGCAAAACCACGGATGTCTCTCTCGGCATCTGCGGCACCTCTCTCACCAGCAACAGTGGAAAATCTAGCAAACATCTCTGTCTCTTTTCCAACTTCAGAGAAGATCTTTGCTTTGGTGTATTTTGTTATATCTTTTGTCACTCTAAAAGTTCCAAATGCACCTGAGCCTTTAGCGTGCATGCGTCTCTCTGGGATGACCTCTCTATCAAAATGTGCCATTTTCTCCAAATACCACACATCTTGCATAAGCATCGGACCTCTTGGTCCTGCAGTTAGTGAATTGTTATTATCAGCTACCGGTGCACCGACAACAGTTGTAAGTTTTTTCTTCATATCACACTCCTTTTTAAAAGATAATATTTATCCTTTGTAAGGATAGTATCATAATCTCAAATTAAATCAAAGGTTTATATATTGTGTTTTAGTAAAAACTCTTTATAGTCATTAGCATTAAGTGGTTTAGAATAAAAGTATCCTTGAATTTTAGGACAACCCTCAAGGAGTAGAAAATCTCTTTGTTCGTGAGTCTCTACACCTTCTGCAATAATGTCTATTTGCAAGTTTTTAGCTATGGAGATTACAGAGCGAACAATGGCAACATCTTCTTTGTCATGTGGAAGTTCATCTACAAAACTTTTATCAATCTTTAGTTTGTCAATTGGCAAGCGTTTTATATATGCAAGTGAGGAGTGTCCTGTACCAAAATCATCTATAGAGATACTAATGCCTAGTTTTTTTATTTCATTTATTATCACTATTGTTGCTTCTGGATTTTTCATCATTTCTCTTTCTGTAATCTCTAGATCTAGTCTTGAAGCATCAAAGCCTGTCTCTTTTAAAATATTTTTCAAATCAGCTATCATCTCTTTACTCTCAAGCTGTTTCGCAGATACATTTAGAGATAATTTTTTTATATCGATTCCACATTTTTGAAAATTCATTAGTTGATTCATAGTCTCTCTCATCATCCAAAGATCTATTTTAATGATAAGTTTTGTTTGTTCGGCAACTGGTATAAAATCAGCAGGCGACACAAATCCTAACTTTGGAGAATTCCATCTTATAAGTGCTTCAGCACCTATTATTTCACCAGTAGTAGTATCAATTTGGGGCTGATAAAATGCTTCAAACTGATTTTCTTGAAGTGCTATTTTTAAGTTTTTCTCCAAGATCACTCTGTTGAGAGCAGATTCGCTCATCTTTTTATCATAAAACTGATAAGTATCTCTTCCAATTTCTTTGGCTTTATACATAGCAGTATCAGCATTGCTCATTAAAATATCTACATCAGATCCATCGCGAGGAAAACAACTTATGCCTATACTAATAGTGATATTAAACACATTGTTTTGGAGTTCTATGGACTGTCCAATAGAATGTATGATTTTTTCAACAATTGCTAAAAGACCATCATCATCAACATTTTTAAGTAAAATAGCAAACTCATCTCCAGCTAATCTACATACAATATCTTCAGCTCTAACACAGCTTTTTAATCTCTTTGCAACACTTTTTAAAAGCAGATCTCCCATATAGTGTCCATAGGTGTCATTGATATCTTTAAATCTGTCTAGATCTAAAAATAAAATGCTAAACTTAGAGTTATGTCTTTTAGCACTCTCTATTGTATTTTTTACAATCTCCAAAAATAAAAAACGATTTGTTAAACCAGTTAGTGCATCATGGTGAGCTAAATAAGTAAGTTCTTTTGTTTTGCTTTTGACCAAATCTTCAAGTTTAAAATTTAAATTTTTTATGAGATTTTTTTTAGATTGAAAATATAAAAATAAAATATAACCTACAAATAACAAACCTCCAAAAACTAAAAATAGTATGTTTCGAACTTGAAAAATATCATTTAAATTTATTTCATCTAGGTTGTATGACATAATAAAATATGCCATTGGTTTGCCATGCTCATCATTTAGTTTATAAACACTCACAACCGAATGAGGCGAGAGGCATACAGTAGAGTTATCTTCGCAGTTTATTACCGCTTCTATGGAGTATGCTTTGATGTAGTCTAATAATTTTTCATCTGCCTTATCATTAACTATAAAGTAGTTTTGTATAAACTTAGTTTTATCTACATAGACTAACTGATCTTTATATGATTTATCTATAAGCATGATTGTATGCTCGTTGTTCTCTTGCATCTTTTGAATTATGGAGTCAAACATACCAAGAGTTTCAAACATACCAATAAAGATATCATTCTCATAGATGGGAACCATTGTTTTAAAAGAAATAGCAAATTTACCGGCACTTATAGAGGTTATGATTTGTGGATCTTTTATCATTTTATCTATATCTGAGCGAGCTTTTACTAAACTATCCCCCGTTTTGTTACTAAAACTTCTGTAAAAACTTTTACCTTCTGCATCAACGATTTGAAACCAAATATTTTTTAGATTAGTATTGTTTTTTAATTTTAAAGAGAACTCTTTTAGATTTATATTTAAACTATCTTTACTTAAAAGTGCATTTTTTATTTTTTGATCTTGTGACATCGCTAAAGACATCTGTAAAATAGCATCTTGTTTTTCTTTTATCAAAGATTCAAGATGTGTTTTCATGTTTTTTGAAATCTCTAAATATCTTTCATCTATTAAAGCTTCATTTTTACTAGTGATAAGTATATAACCGATAGAAGCAATTAGTAATAATAAGAAGATAGGGAATAATAATCTACTCAAATTTACACTATTCAAAAAACATCCCTTCTTCTAAAAATGACAACATTATAACTACAATATCTGAATTTATTATAGCAAAAGGAACTCAAAAATCGGGAGTATAGCGACTTGAATAAATAAGCAAATTTTACATAAGTTAATATAATCCTTTATGGCGGGCGATAAACTTAAATATTGCATGAATTGTTTAGTTCAAGACATTCAGAGGGGGCATTTGCCATAACTCAGAAAAAAATCAATAATTTAATAGAATTGTTCAGTAAAAAAATGTATAAAAATGACATAATTCTGTCATCCTGAACTCTTACAACCCGCCATTCCAAACTTCGATCAACCCGTCATTCCAAACTTCGATCAACCAGTCATCCTGAACTTCGATCAACCAGTCATCCTGAACTTCCATCAACCCGTCATCCTGAACTTGATTCAGGATCTCTTGAGGGTTTAAAAAATACATAAGGTTTTAGAGCCCTGATAAGATTGCGAGTCAAGCTCACAATGACGGAAGTGTCAGAAATGATAAGATTGCGAGTCAAGCTCACAATGACGGAAGTGTGGGAAATGATAAGATTGCGAGTCAAGCTCACAATGACGGAAGTGTCAGAAATGATAAGATTGCGGGTCAAGCTCACAATGACGGAAGTGTGGGAAATGATAAGATTGCGAGTCAAGCTCACAATGACGGAAGTGTCAGGCTGCAATGGCAGGAATGTTGTGACCATGAACTCTTACAACCCGTCATCCCAAACTTCGATCAACTCGTCATCCTGAACTTGATTCAGGATCTCTTGAGGGTTTAAAAAGTCACATAAACTTTAAAGTCTAGTTGATGGCTTATTCAGATAAAAAAATCACATTCCCAAATAAGGCTTTAAGACCTCAGGGATAGTGATACTTCCATCTTCTTGTTGGTTGTTCTCCATAATGGCTACTAGAGTTCTACCAACTGCTAACGCACTTCCATTTAGTGTATGAACCATTGAGTTTTTCTTGCCATCTTTAAAACGAATTTTTGCGCGTCTTGCTTGAAACTCTCTTGTGTTACTAACTGATGAGATCTCGCGGTAGGTGTTTTGTCCTGGTAACCAAACTTCTAGATCTATAGTCTTGGCTGCACTAAAGCCTAGATCTCCTGTACAGAGACTAACTAGGCGATGAGGTAGCTCTAGTGCTGTTAGTATGTCTGATGCACACTCTACCATCTCGCTAAAGATCTCATCACTTTTATCAGGATGAGAGATAGTTACTAGTTCAACCTTATGAAACTGATGCTGTCTTATCATCCCTCTTGTGTCGCGCCCTGCAGCTCCCGCTTCTTTTCTAAAGCAAGATGTATAAGCTGTCATTTTAACTGGTAGCTCCTCAGATGCAAGAATCTCATCTTGAAAAAGATTTGTTAGAGGAACCTCTGCTGTTGGGATCAAAAATAGATCTAGATCTTGCATTTTATAGAGATCATCTTCAAACTTTGGAAGTTGTCCTGTTCCCTCTAGTGCAGTTCTGTTTACAAGAGCTGGAACGCTCACTTCTGCAAATCCACGAGAGCGGTTAAAGTCAAGCATAAAGTTTATAAGTGCGCGCTCTAGTCTTGCACCCATTCCAAAACTTACAGAAAATCTAGAAGTTGCAAGTTTTACTCCTCTCTCAAAATCTATCCAGCCATTTTGCTCGGCTAGTTCCCAATGTTCTTTTGGAGTAAAACTAAACTCTCTTGGAGTTAGAACTTTTTTTAGCTCTTCGTTGTCACTCTCATCAGCGCCATGGGCTACATCATCATCTGGAATATTTGGGATTGACATCGCTATGGTTTCAAGTTCTAGATCTGCATTTCTTTGGATCTCTAAGGCTTCGCTTATCACAACTTTGTTTGCATCTACTCTTCGCTTGAGTTCGCTTATATCTTTGCCTTCTCTTTTGTAAGTTCCAAACTCTTTACTCATAGAATTTTGAAGTGCCTGAAGTGTTTCAAAACTCGCTTTTGCTTTTTTTAATTCTTGGCTTTTTTCTCTTAGTTTTTCTATAAGCTCTAGATCTACACCCTTGCGAATAAGCTTAGAACTCATAGTTTCAAAATCTTTTTGTAGTAGTTTTAAATCAATCATAATCTTCCTAGTATCTCCTAAATCAAGAGATGCAATTATAGCAAAAATTATTGTACAATATTGTTATGGAATTTTTAAAGGACTTTTTGTGGGCTATAAAGCTAAATTTATAAATAGAATTGTTTACCTGCTTATAGCTTCTTGGAGTGCTTTGATGCTTCTTGCAGCATCTGTTTCTATGTATAGAGATTATGAATATGCAACAATTTTAGCAAAAAATGAAGCTGTAGTAAGTGTCAAAAAAGATATAGCATATCGTAAGTGGATAGCCTCTCATGGAGGTGTTTACGTACCAATTACCAAAAGAACACCGCCAAATCCATACCTCTCCCATATAGAAAATCGTGATGTAAATACTTCAGCATCACAACAACTAACTCTTATGAATCCAGCATACACACTTTCACAAATGATGGAAGACTATAGTGAGCTTTACGGAACAAAAGGGCATATCACAAGTAGAATACTTATGAACCCAAAAAATAAGCCAGATGCATGGGAAGAAGAAGCTCTTAAAAAGATAGAAAACACACAAAAACCAACATTTGCAAAGTCTGATATAGATGACGAAGAGCATTTCCGCTATATATATCCACTGAAAACTGAACAATCATGTTTAAAATGTCACGCTTTTCAGGGCTATAAAGTCGGAGATATAAGAGGTGGAGTTTCAATCTCTATACCTATGAAGTGGTACTATGATGAAGCTTTTAAGACAATAGTGCTAAATATAGCGATAATCTTAGTAGTCTATCTCGTAGGTTTGAGTGTCATCTTATATGGTAGAAAAAAAGCTAAAGAGATAGTTGAGAAAAAAGTTAAAGACTATGAAGAACATATTTTTTCTTTAGTAAATATCATAGAAAAAAGAGATACATATACAGCTGGTCATACACAAAGAGTAGCAAAATACTCAGTTCTTATAGCTAAGGAAATGGGTTATTGTGAAGATAAGATAGAAGATCTTTACAGAGCTTGTATGTTACATGATATTGGTAAGATCTCTACACCTGATTCTATTTTACTAAAGCCAGGTAGATTAAATAACCTAGAGTATGAAATCATTAAAGAACATGTTGTTGTTAGTTATGAGCTACTTAGTAGTGTTGATATATACAAAGGCATTGCAGAAATAGTTCGCCATCATCATGAACATTTCAATGGAAATGGTTATCCACAAGGATTAAAAGGCGATCAAATTCCTATGCTCTCACAAATTATGACTGTAGCTGACGCCTTTGATGCGATGACAACAAACAGAATATATAAAGCTAGAAAGAGTGTAGTAAAAGCTATAGAAGAGTTAAATGAACTTGCTTCAAAACAGTTCAACGCCAAAGTTGTTAAAGCAGCTACTAAAGCATTAAAAGATATAAAACTAGAACACAACATTACACAAAGACCTAAGAGCAAGCTTGAAAAAGAGAGATTTGTTTATTTTTACAAAGATCAAATAACTGGTATATATAACAAAGAGTATCTAGATTTTGTTTTGGCATACAATAACTCAAATGAGTTTAATATGAAGTATCTATATATAATCTATCTTCATAACTTTGGTCAGTACAACACCAATCATGGCTGGGTAAGTGGGGATGAACTCTTAAGCAAATTTGCTAACAAGCTTGATTCTTTAGATGAAAATGATTTGGTATTTAGAGTTTATGGAGATGATTTTGTAGCTCTTAGTGAGAATGAGTTTGATATAGAGGCTCACATAGAAGAGCTTGAAGAGATTTTGCTTGGAACTAATGTCACATTGTCATACAAAAAGTTTAATATTGAACAAAAAGATATCACTAGTGCAAAAGATTTAGAAAAACTATTTTAATATCTCTTTTGCTAAACTAAACTGATTTGCACTCATAAGATGAATCTTTGGATGTAACTCTTTTAGGGAGTCAAAGAGAGTTTTACTAAGTTCAAAACCAACTTTATACTCTTCTTCTGCCCCTTGTTTGTTTGCAACTCTTAAGAGTTCTATCCATCTATCTGGTACATTTATACCAGGAACATGAGCAGACAAAAACTGAGCAGTACGGAGTTTCGTGATGGGAAAGATCCCTAAAATTAACTCAGCCTCTTTGTACTTAGGTAGAGAGTCTCTGTTTGCAGACTCTATGAGATCTAAGAGCATCTTTGCATTTTCTTTGTCATAAACAGGTTGAGTTATGATTCCAAGAGCACCATGCTTTATCTTTTTTTGCATCTTCTTTTGAAGTGTTTTTGGATTTTTAGCATAGGAGTTTACAACTGCAAAAGGGTAGATCTCTTTAGGTTTATGACCAAGAGGTTTTCCAGCAAAACTCATCCCAGAATTAAACGCACTAATGATATCTAGAAGTAATGTGCTGTCTGCTTCAAAAACACCTTTAGTATGAGGTTGGTCAGAGATATTGGCTGGATCTCCCGTAAGAGCTAAGATAGCACGAACATCAACTTCATTTGCACCAAGGAGATCTGACTGCAATGCTATCTTGTTTCTATCTCTCATGGTCATTGTGGCTAAGACTGGCTTATTAAATCTATCTTGAAGCATCTTTGCTGCAAAGAGTGAGTTGTACTTTAGTTTAGCTAAAGGGTTGTCTGTAGTTGAGAAAGCATCTACTAAGTGGTGAAGTCCAAGCTCTTCTATCTTGTCTATGATAGGTGCAAATTGAGGCGAGTTTGCAGGAGTTGTCTCTAAACTAATATAAGTGCCGTTTTTTAATTTATCTATGAGTTTTGTAAACAAAAAAAATCCTAAGTGGGTATAATTGCGATATTATAACAAAAGAGAGCACTATAGATGTTAAAGTTAGCAGTTTTTGATTTTGACTCTACTCTTATGGATGGCGAAACTATCGATTTTTTTGCCGAGGAGTTGGGTTTAGGCAAAGAGGTAGGTTTTATAACAGAAGAAGCGATGTCAGGGCGGTTAGATTTTTTTGAGTCACTGCAACAAAGAGTCAGACTTTTAGAAGGTTTAGACTACAGCATAGTTGAGAAAATCAGCCAAAATTTACCATATATGAATGGTGCTATTGAGACTATAGCCGAGCTTAAAAAAAGAGGTATGAGAGTAGTCTGCTTTAGCGGTGGTTTTAGAAGTGCTACTTCATACGCAAAAGATATACTAGGCTACGATGCGGACTTCTCAAATGTACTGCATCAAAAAAATGGCAAACTCACTGGTCTTGTGGGTGGAGATATGATGTTTGGCTTCTCAAAAGGCGATATGCTACAAAGACTTCAAAACCTTTTAGGTGTAAAAGAAGAAGAAACTTTAGTCTGTGGAGATGGAGCAAACGACCTTAGTATGTTCGCTCACGCAGGAACTAGAGTCGCTTTTTGTGCAAGAGAGATCTTGCAAAAAGAGGCAAATATAATCATAAAAGATAAAGATCTAACAAAAATACTAGATAAATTAAATTAGGAAAACAAAAATGCTACTAAACACCGTTTGGAGACAGTACAACAAAGAGAACAATTTTAGAGAACTACTAGCTAGATTTTGTAAAATGGAGATAGAGTCACTCATAGTAGATGACAAAGTTTTATATGCAACTCTTAAGTCAAAACTCACAAAAAAAGAGTTAAGACTCTTCGCTATGGATAGCGCACAAATGTCAAACGAAGAGCTTAAAGCTGGGCTAGAACTTGACGATGAAGAGCTAGAAATTGCAAAGTACAAACTATACAAAAAACTAAAACAAGACAAAGTCCGTCTAACTTTTAGAGAGTCAGCGCTAGGGTTTGATGCTTAGAGGTTTAATCTGTGCAAACTTTGCAATGATAGGGTTGTGATCTGAGATCTTTTTAGTATCGATAGCTTTTGCATTTAGTAGTTTTAGATTTTTGTAAAATATATGATCAATTGGTTTACTGAAAAATTGTTTTATATGTTTTGCATCGTCTATGATGGCTCTTTGGTATCCTAAAGAGTACTCAAAAGCCTGTAAATCGTGGATCCTTTTGTTTGACCAGTTGTTAAAATCCCCACTTACAATTACAGCACAATCCAAACCATACAAAAGCCCATAGAGCATATCTAGCTCTGCTTTGAACATCTTCGCATTTACAAAGTTTATGGCGTGGAGGTTTACGATGATAAGGAGTTGCCCATCTTTAAAGTAGTGATGTGTGATGAGATTTGCTTTTTTAGTAGCAAGAAAGAACTCTTTTGTTTGAGAGAGATGAGCTTTTTGATGTGCTATGGTTGCTTTTGAAGCTGTTAGGACTCCGTAGAGATGGTTTTTTGTCTCTATATTTGGTGCAGTTGCATAGTTGTATGGATCTATGATAATGTCGTATGATTTTTTGATCTTATACTCTTGAAATAGTAAAAAATCTATTGGGTTTTCATCTAAAAGCTCTTTAAGAGTGAGTTGGAAACTTGGATTTAGATTTTCTTTATGAATGTTCCAACTCATAAGTGAGAACTTCTCCTCTAGCGTTGCATCTTGAAAAAATCCCTCTAATGGCTTGCTCTTTGGGTAAAACATCTTCTACAACTGTGAGGCGAAAATTCTAGCGGAGTTTTCAAAGATACGGCGTATTCTACTTGCATCTTTTAGTTTTGAATGATCTGTATTTATTAAAGACTTCATCCAACTATGCATCTGCTCAATATGCTCTTTTGCGTATGAAATAGTAACTATTTCATAGTTTAGTAGAAGACTTCTATAGTCAAGATTACTAGATCCCAGGATTAGTGTTTCATCATCAAAAAGCATAGCTTTTGCATGAATCATCTTGCCCTCATATAGAACCACATCTATGCCAAATTCATAAAGATTTCTAATATAGCCACTTCGAGCAAAGTCCGCTATGGCGTGGTTTGAATTTTTAGGAGTAATTATCTTTACATCTATACCTTTATGCGAAGCTATTTTCATCGCTTGAAGTATAAACTCATCAGGGATAAAGTAGGGTGTAATTATCCAGATCCTGTTCTTTGCTGTATAGATAGAGTTTAAAATTACTTCAAGCAGAGCATCACCTTTTACATCAGGTCCACTAGGAAGTGCTTGGAGTGAGTGCTCCCCAACTATGTTTGGTGTAGAGTCTAAGAGTATAGTCTCTTGGTTATGCATATAAGCAATGTCTGAACTAAAAACATCTACATAACTCTTAACAATATCACCCTTTGCTTCAAACATCAGATCCAGCCAACGATCTTGCTCATAAGTCTCACCCATATACTCACTGCTTAGATTCATCCCACCGCTAAAGAGAGTTTCGTTATCTATGATAAATATCTTTCTATGATAGCGAAGATTTAGTTTTGTGATATTTTTTAAAGAAAAAACAGGAGCAAAAAAGTCAACAACAACACCAGCATCCCTAAGCTCTTTTAGAGGATTTTGCCACAGATAAAGCTTGTACGAACCTATGGCATCTATGATAAGGCGAACCTTTACTCCCTCTTTGGCTTTTTTTAGCAAAAGTGCAAAAATAGTCTCTGTAACATCGTCAATCTTAACAACATAAGCTGCCAAATCTATAGACTTTTTCGCACTTCTTAGAGCTGTTATAAAGGCACTATAAGCATCTTGAGAGTTAGTATATAGAGTTAGATTGTTGTTGTCAGATGCGGGTGCTATATTGTGTGCAAATATAAGGTTGTCAATGGGATGTGACGATGGAGACTGTTGTGGTTTTTCTAGGTTAAGGCTGTTTTTTTTATTTTTACTAGAGTGCTTTCTCACTCCAAAGAAATAGTAAAATAGGATAAAAATATATGGAAAAATAATCATAAACAGCAGCCAAACTATCATAGAAGTAGGGGAGCGTTTAGTATAGAGCATATGCAGAAGTGTTATGATTACGGCTAAGCCACCAGTTAGAAAAAATAGATATGAAAAGAGTATTTCTTGAGGTTCTATGTCTTTTACCTTTTTGTTAAATATATAAAGCCCTGATGAGATTGCGGGTCAAGCCCGCAATGACGAAGGGTTTGGACTTTCAAGAACGAAATTGTCAAACTGCAATGACGGAGGGTTTGGACTTTCAAGAACGAAATTGTCAGGCTGAAATGACGGAGAAGTCAAGCTTACAGTGACGGAGCGCAAAACCCACAATATTTGAGACATTATAGTATGTTGATATCATATGCACTCAAAACAAAACTATAAAAGTTCGACTCTTAGTTGATGTGCTGATTTGATAGAGAGAAGCCCTGGTGCTACATCAAAAGCAGTTTTTGCCCCAAAATCTCCCTTTACACTTAGTCTATAAGCAGCTCTTGCATAGGCAACTAGGACACTTGCAGTAAACTCTGGGTTACTCTCAAGATTTAGTGAATACTCGATAACTTGGTTATTCTCTTCGCTTGAGCTTCCACTTCGTATAACAAATCCACCATGAGGCATCTTGTTATGATTTTCATCTAGCTCTTTTTGGCTTATGAAATTTACAGTAGTTTCATACGGCTCAAAGTAGTTTGGCATAGTTTTTATTTCATTCTCAACTCTTGATGCGTCAGCCCCATCTTCTAGCACAACATAACACTCTCTTTTGTGTTTTTCTTTTGTTGATAGAGTAGGTCTTACGCCACTTCGCACTTTTTGTATAGCATCTTCTGATGGAAGAGTATACTGAACTCCCGCTTTTACTCCATCAACTCTTCTGATAGCATCAGAGTGTCCTTGACTTAGACCTTTGCCCCAAAAAGTATATGTCTCTCCAACTGGCAGTAGTGCTTCACCGTAGAGTCGGTTTATAGAGAACATTCCGGGATCCCAACCATTTGCTATTAAAGCTACTTTCTTATTCTCTTTTGATGGTTTATCAATACTATCAAAGTAGTCTGGGATCTTTGCGTGTGTGTCAAAACTATCTACTATGTTGAAGTTCTTGCTAAACTCTGGACCTTGGATAGGTAGATCATCTTTTGAACCTCCACAAAGTATCAAAACATCTATTTGATCTTTAAAATCTAAAATATCATCAACTAAAAAAACTTTAGTATGATCAAATATAGTTTTTACACTCTTTGGATCTCTTCTTGAGAAAACTCCAACAAGACTCATATCTGGGTTTTTTGAAATTGAGAGTTCAACTCCTCGTCCTAGGTTTCCATAACCCGCTATTGCGACTTTAATTTTTTCTTTCATCTATTCTCCTGTTTGAATTTATTTTAAGAGTATTTTAAAACTCACTCTTCTTGAGTACTCTCTGTTTTCGCCCTCACTATGCATAATTCGCTTTGAGTAACTAAAACCACTTCCTCTTAATATTTCACTAAGCCACTCTTGTTTTTTAAGATCTTGCTTTTTAAATATATGGCTAAGCGTCTCAAATGAGCGTTGCATAGAGAGTCTTTCATTTTTTAAGTATCTATCTGTAAACCCATTGTTACTCCATTCGCTAGAAGTGTGACCATTGACTTCAAGTGTGTCTATGAACTCTCTGTGTCTATATAAAAAATCAATAAGACGAGATGAAACCTTATCTAAAAATATTTTTTGTTGAGATGTTAACTTATATTCTCCCACTTTAAATAAGAGCCCATGGCTTAAAAACTCTATGGTTAAATCCTCTTTGATTCTTAGAGTTTTTGCATTTATTTCATTGGCAAAAAGTTCTAAAAGGGCATCATAAACATTTATGCTTTTTGTGGATGTTTGGGCTATGGTAGCATCACGATTAAGTTTTACTATCCACATATTTGAGTTTTGCTCATTTTTGTAAGTGTAGATCCCAGCTGCTGCAGCTTGAGAGTTTTCTAGTATGCTTACAGCATTTAGCATATCATAATTTTCTTCGCCAAAATGTTCTTGATATAGCATCTCTAAGTTCGAGTCACACATCATAACTAAAGCATCAGTGTTAAAAGTATCTCTAACATAACCAACACCAACAATAGTGCCATCAGAGTACTCTTTTATATCTTTTAGTCCACTTGCATAAGTTGTATTTATGATGTTGTCAATGATAACATTCTTTTGAAGATCAAATTTTATAAGTCTTACTTGATCTTTTTTCATCTCATCTTTTTGACTCAAAGAGACTAGAAAATTTCCATCTCTTAGTTTGATAATCTTGTGTGGAGTTATAAGTTCGTCTGACTTGTAGTGTTTTAGCCAGATCTTATCACCAGTTTGACTTACTCTCATTAGTGTTACATCTTTATGCTTGTCATAACTTGTAGTGCTTAAAACTAAGATAGAACCGTCTCTAGCTTCTACAGCGTCAATACCACTATCGTCATATTCTGTTCCATATTTTTTACTCCAGATCATATTTCCATGTTTAGAAAAACGAGTTAAGTAGATGTCATTTAAGCCTAAACCTGTCTCAAACAGATTGTCGCTTGTAGATCTAGTTGTAGCTGAAGATCCAACTGCTAAAACACCGCCATCGCTTAAGTTTATAAGGTTGCTCATTCTGTCGTAGTTTTTAGTACCAAAAGATCTGTTAAAGATAGTGTTGCCATTTGAGTCAAGTTTTAAAATAACTAAAGAACCATCCATAGTATGACCACCTACAAAGTAACCATTGGAAGGGGTTTTAACAAGAGCTACAGCTTCGCTAAAACTATTCATGTTTGTAGCTTTAGAGAGAGTTATATCTGCAAAGTCATCTACTCTTATAAGATGCATTTGTGAGCCGTGTGACCCTGAAACGCTAGCTAGATATTCAAATGCATCCGTATAAGTTTTAGCTTGTTCGTTGTTATTGTTTTTGTACTCCTTAGAAAAACCAACTGCACTGATCTGTCCATCATAATCTTGTGTGATGTCAAAAAGAGCGTTGTTAAATGGTTTTTTTACAATAACTGAGAAGTCAGAACTCTTAGCATGGATGAAAGATAGTAGTAACAAAAATGAGATGAGTATGCGCATATAACTACTTTTTTATATGTATTGTAGCAAAAAATATACCTAATTTTGTATGGAGTTTGTTTATATGAGGGAGTTTGGTAAAAGACTCAAGCTAGAGGAACTAACTTGAGCATGTTTAAAAACTTATCTTAAGTTTTCAAAAGGTGCAGTTACTACTGTTTTACGAGTAACACTGTATGGAACTAGAGCTGCTGCACGAGCACGTTTTACAACTGCTGCTATCATATCTTGATGACGTTTACAATTTCCTGTAAGACGACGAGGCATAATTTTATAACGCTCTGAAAGAGAGAAGCGAAGTGCTCCTACATCTTTGTAGTCCATAAAATCAACTTTTGATTCACAATATTTACAATATCTTTTTTTGTATTTTCTTTTTTCAGCCATGGTATTTTCCTTGATGTTATTTATTTACTAAAATGGAATTTCATCTTCATCTATATCTATTTCAGGTATAGAATCACTGCTTGGCATTTGGCGACTTTGAGTATTTGCATTTTTTTGCTCATAGCCATTTGCCCCACCTTGAGGTTGATAACTTTGCTGCTTTGGCTCATTGTTGTAACTTTGTTGTTGGCTTGGTTGCTGATAGCTTTGAGCTTGTTGTCCACCTTGGTTATAGCTTTGCGCATTGTTTTGCGTTGGAGCTTGATAACCACCACCTTGAGAGTCACCTTTTGAGTCTAGCATCTGCATAGTTTCAACTATTACAGAGTGTTTTGAGCGTTTTTGTCCATTTTGATCGCTCCATTGCTCAAAGTTAAGTCTTCCCTCAACTAAGATCTTGCTACCTTTACGGAGATATTGATTAGCAATCTCTGCACTTCTAGCAAAAAATGTGATATCTACAAAACAAACTTCTTCTTTTTTTTCACCATTACTAGTGAACTTTCTACTAGTTGCTATTGCAGTTTTTGCAATACCCATACCAGCTTGAGAATATCTAAGTTCGATATCACGAGTTAAGTTTCCGACTAATATTACTTTGTTAAACATGAGCTTTCCTTCTTAATTATAATGCTTTTGAGATTACTCTTGTGTAGTTGAGCTTTCTTCTGTAGTAGCAACTTCTTCTTGTGCAGGCTCTTCTGTAGCTACTGGAGCTTCTTCTTGAACTGGTGCAACTTCTTCTTTAGTTGGTGCTTCTGCTTTTTTATTAGCTTTTTCAACTAGATGATTCCATGCAGCTATTTCACGATTTGTATCGTACTTGATAGTTACAAAACGAAGAAGATCTTCATTAATACGAAAGCGTCTCTCAATTTCGCTAATTGCAGATGGTGCAACAGAGTAATAAATAACATGGTAATAACCACGCTCGTTTTTGTTTATAGGGTATGCTAATTTTCTCATTCCCATAGCGTCTGTAGTAGCAATAACGCCACCGTTTGAAGTGATAGTCTCTTCAATAGCGTTGATGCTACTTTGGATCTCTTCAGCTGTAAATGTTGGTTTAATGATAACTAAGTTTTCGTAGTTTCTCATAGAGTATAATCTCCTTTTGGTATTTGCCGTAATGGCGTTGTTTCCCTTTCGGATGTGTACATATCGCACTATTGCGATACAAAGAGAAAGGAACGGGGGGATTATACAGAAATATTGCTTAAAAAAAACTAGTCTTTGTTTTTATGGCAATTTGTCATAACTATTTTGTTTTTTTACTTTTTTGGATATAGTTATGAAAAATTTAAGAATGGTTTTATATGGCAAAACGAAAAAAAAAGCAGACAAAAAGTAGCAAGATCTTAACATATGTAGCTTGGATTTTAGCGTTAGTAGCGCTTATATTAGGCTCTTTAGTTGGAGGTTATTATATAGGTTATGAAGAAGCTACAAATGATATAGAGCTGCAGTCTCAATCTCAGAAAAAGAAAAGACTCACAATGCTTAAAAAGATGGAAGAGATTAGCTCAAAAAAAGATAATAAAAGCGTAAATACAAGATTAAAAGATGTGTTAGATAAAGAGAGTAAAAAAAGTATTGGAGCAGCTGCGCATGAGTATGGGGATACAACCCTTCCAACACCGCCTGAACCTATACAAAGAGAAGTAAAAAGAACTATTGCAAAACCAAAACTAGCCATAATTATAGATGATGTAAGTGTAAGCTCACATGTAAGAGCTATAAAGAGTTTAAATCTGCCTTTGACTATGTCGTTTTTGCCACCTAGCAAATTTCGCCCAAATTCAGCAAAACTCGCACAAAAAGAGAGCATATATATGGTGCATCTTCCTATGGAAGCACAAAGCTTTAGTGCAGAAGAGCCTATGACTCTTAGGATTAGTGACTCTGATGCAAAGATACAAAGCAGGATAAGATCTATAAAAGAAGCTTTTCCTAGAGTCTCTTATATAAACAACCATACAGGGAGTAAGTTTACATCAGATGAGATGGCGATGAATCGCCTCATTTACGCTTTAAAAGCACAAAATATTTACTTTATAGATAGTAGAACTACAGCCGAGACAAAAGCACCAAAAGTTATGAAAAACTTTGGTTTAGAGTATGTTGCAAGAGATGTTTTTTTGGATCACGACTTGGACAAAGAGTCTGTAAAAGAGCAGATTAAAAAAGCTATAAAAGTGGCAAAAACTCATGGAACTGCCATTGCAATTGGTCATCCTCATGCAAATACTCTTATGGCACTAAAAGAGTCTAAACATCTATTTAAAGAGGTAGAATTAGTCTATATAGACAGGCTTTACTAGATGCAAAAATTAGAAGAGAAAATTGTAGAACTAAACGCAATGAAAAGCTATCCAAAAGAGCTTTTCTTTAGTGGTAACTTTTCTCTTTTAAAACGAAAAAAAATCTCGATAGTGGGAAGTAGAAAACCATCTAAATACTCAAGATCTCTGACTCATCAACTTGCATCAAAACTCTCAAAAAATGGAGTTTGTATAGTAAGCGGTGGAGCTATGGGGATAGATGCTATAGCACATAAAGCGGCAGGCGAGGCAAATACTATCTCAGTCCTACCTTGTGGTATCAACATAAAGTATCCATCAATAAACAAAAATCTTCTTTGTGACATAGAGAAACAAGGCTTACTACTTAGTCAGTTTAAAAAAGATTTTAAAGCTACTCCTTGGAGTTTTGTTGTTAGAAATGAGCTTGTTGTAGCTCTAGGAGATGTCTTAGTTGTCGCAGAAGCCGAGCTAAGTAGTGGAAGTATGAGAAGTGTAGAATTTGCTCTAAAGATGGGTAAAGAGATCTATGTACTTCCTCACAGGGTAGGCGAGAGTAGTGGCACAAATGAACTTTTAAAGCAAGGTAAAGCAACAGCCATATACGATGTAGAGGAGTTTGCATCTAGGTATATAGATGTAGATGCAAAGCAACAGATTAAAACAGATGACTTTTTAGAGTTTTGCAGATCAAGTCCAACATACGATGAAGCACAAAAAAAATATGCAAGTAGAGTTTTTGAAGCTGAACTTAGTGGTGAAATAGTTATACAAAATGGGTTAGTTCTTTTAAAATAAGAGTCTAAAAGCCAACTACCACTCAAACTGAAAAGTTGTGTGGACTATCTTAAACTTCTCTTTTAACTCTTGGTTTAAACAACTTAAAATATCCTCGTACTCGTCTAAAGAGCTTTTTTCTATCTTTACATGAGCAGTCATATTGTACATATCTTGTGTTATTTCCCATATGTGTATGTCGTGAAGGTCGATAACTCTTCTATCTCGTTGAACAAACTCTTTTATGGTTTTTATCTCTATGGGAGAAGTCTCCATAAGAGTATTTATAGAGCTCTTAAGTATATCTATAGCCCACTTTGCAATAACAAAAGCGACTAAAAGAGCTAAAAATATATCTATAAAGTACCAGTTTGTATAGTATATGACTATGTAACCTATGATGATGGCAACGGAGGAAAGTGCATCGCTTAGCATATGTACAAATGCAGATTTAAGGTTGTTGTTTTCTCTGTCTCCTTGCATCAAAATAACGCCTGTGATTATGTTTACAACAAGTCCTATAATAGCCACACTAATGGCTAGAGATATATCAATGCTACTAGGATTTAAAAACCTCTCTATAGCCTCATAAACTATCCATAAAATGGACAATATTATAGTGATGCCATTGATAAAAGCAGCTAAAACTTCTGCTCTGTAGTATCCAAAAGTTTTCTCTAGTGGAGCAGATTTGCTAGCTAATATGATTGCAACAAGTGAGACAATAAGCGCAAATGAGTGAGTAAACATATGAATAGCATCTGAGATAAGTGCCAAAGAGTTTGACATATATCCAGCAACAAACTCCGCTATCATAGTTATAAAAGTAATTAAAAGAGTTATTTTTAAGAGTCTTTTATCTGTACTTCTATGATCATGAGAGTGTCCATGAGAAGTATGCTTTATGTATGGTTTATGCTCGTTTAGCCCAAAATCACAGTGTTTGTTCATAATCTTTTCATCTACTTTTTAATATTTAGTTTAGCTAGATAGTATATCTAACTAGCTTAGTTCGCTTTTAAAGTATCTTTATAAAATCAACATTGCGTCGCCATAAGAGTAAAATCTATACTCTTTATCTATAGCCTCACTGTATAACTCTTGAGCTTTTTGTACTCCAACAAAAGACGCAACTAGCATAAGCAGAGTTGATTTTGGTAGATGAAAATTTGTAAGTAGATGGTTTACTCTTAGTGGTTTGTTATTAGGATGTAAAAAAAGGTTAGCTTCGCCTCTTTGGATCTGTTTATTTCTTGCATAAAACTCTATTGTTCTTGTGCTTGTTGTTCCTATGCTAAGTATTGGTAGATCTGAGTCTAGCAGATCTTTTGCATCATCTGAGATCTCATAATATTCTGAGTGCATTGGGTGATCTGTAATAGTCTCAACTTCTACAGGTTTAAAAGTTCCACTTCCTACATGAAGAGTGACATATGCGTGTTTGTAATTTTTACAAACTCTCTTATGTTGCTCTGTTGTAAAGTGAAGTGAAGCAGTTGGAGCTGCCACGGCTCCTTCTTGTTTTGCAAAGACACTTTGGTACTCTTTTGCGTCATCTGTATTATCTTCTCTTTGAATATATGGAGGAAGTGGAATATGACCAATCTTGTCTATGATAGGTAAAAGATCTTCAAATCTCAAGAGTTTATCTTCTTTAGTAAAGTTTACAACTCTACTTCCATCATCTCGCAACTCTTGTACACAAGCTATAAGACCATCATCAAAACAGATCTCGCTACCTACTTTTACTTTGCCTCTTATGTAAACATTTATGTTGTTTGCATCTAGTGGCCTATTTAGTAGAAGTTCAAGTTTGCCACCACTTGGTTTTTTACCAAAAAGTCTGGCTTTTATAACCTTTGTATCATTAAAGATAAGTGCGCAATCTTTTGGGATGTATTTTTCAAAATCATAAAAATGGGAGTGAATTATTTCGTTGTTTTGTCTGTTATAGATAAGAAGTTTAGCGCTATCTCTTGGGTTTGCAGGGTAAGACGCTATGAGTTCTTGAGGAAGGGAGAAGTCATAGCTAGAAGTTAGAAAGTCGTCTTTACTCACTCTTGTCCTCAGAACTAAGAGCAACCTCTTCATCTTCGTCCTCATCTTCTTCTTCAAGAGGTGGTGCAGGGTTTACCATCCGAACTATAAGAATAGAAAACCCATAGAGTATGATAAGTGGTCCAGCCATTAGCATCTGAGTCAAAACATCTGGAGGTGTTAAAAGTGCAGCGACTACAAAGATAATGATTACAGCGTATTTGAAAAACTCTTTCATCATTCTGTCATTTATCATGCCAAGAAGTGCTAGAAAGTATGCAAAGATAGGTAGCTCAAATGCTAAACCAAAACCAAACATGATCTTTGTAAAAAAGCCAACATAGTCTTCTATGTTGATAAGTGGTGTAAACTTAAAACTACCAAATGTTATAAGAAAGTCAAATCCAAAAGGCGTAACTATATAGTAGGCAAATAAAACTCCAACAAGAAACATTGTAGTTCCGCCAACTATAAAAGGGATAATCATCTTTTTTTCATTAGCGTATAAGCCAGGTGCCACAAAAAGCCAGATCTGAGCTAAAATGATAGGAAGTGCCGCAACGATAGCTGCAAAAAATGCAACCTTAAGAGCTACGAAGAATGCACCACCAACTTGAGAAGTTGTAACCATTCCCTCAGCTGCATGAAGAGACTTTTTACCAACTTCGATAAGTGCTACATTTAAAGGTTCTACTATCCAATTTAATATAGGTTCGTGGAAGTAAAACATTACAAAAAACATAACGATTAGACTTCCTACAGATATTCCTAACCTTTTTCTTAACTCAATTAGATGTGGTTTTAAGTCTTCAAACATCGCTATTATCTTCTTTTTTTATTTTTTTCTCAAAAGTTACAGTTTCAGCTTTTACTTCTTTTTTTTCTTTGTTTTTTTTCTTTTCTTTTGGCTTCTCATCGCTTAAAATATCATCACTAAGATCTGAGAGAGTTGTGCCAATTTGACTGACATCTGTGACTTTTTTTAGCTCATTACTGGCATTTAAAAGCTCTTTTTTGTAAGCAAGTGCTTCTTCTTTTATGTCTGCAACATTCATCTCTTCTTCTAAAGAGTCTTTAACCGTGCCTATAGTTTTTTTGACACTTCTAAAAAACTTAGCAACCTCTACCATAGCACCAGGAAGTTTATCTGGACCTAGAAACAAGATAGCAATAATAGAAACAATGAGTATCTCTGTAAAACCCATACCAAACATATTAAACCTTCAAAATTATAATTAAGTCCATGAGTTTAGCCAAAGAATGATTAAATTTACTTTCAAGAATATAAAAAAAGTGTAATCTCATCTGCAAGGAGGAAATTGGGGTTACAAAGTACGCCATTTTTCAAGTTAAGCTTTTTCTCATCAACTAAGATAGACGCTCGCTTAGATTGGGCTTTATCTAGTATATCTATATCTACTCCAAGAGATGAACGAAAGCCCAAAAAGAGTTGTTCTGTTATTTTCTCTTCAAAGGTGAGAGTCTCTACTCTTATATCAAGTGGGTTTGAAATGTAGCTTTCTAATATTGTTTGTGGATAAAATCTCTCAAAATTTAGCTTACCAACTGCACCACTTCCTAGCCCTATATAATCTTTATAACTCCAATATCCAAGGTTATGAGAGCTTTGATAAGTTCCAAAGTTGCTTATTTCATATTGTTTAAATCCAAAAGATTCTATCTCATTAAAAAGCCAGTTTGTAAGCTTTAGAGACTCTTTTGACATTTGTGGTTTTGATGCAAAAGGCGTGTTTTCTTCGATGATAAGAGCGTAAGCGCTTAGGTGATTTATAGGCAAGCTAAATGCAGTTTTTAAGTCTTGTTCTAAGAGTTCTTTGGTGTCTCCTAAAGTTGCGTAGATGAGATCTAGTGAGATATTGTCAAATCCAACTTCTTTAGCATCTAAGATAGCTCTTTGTGCAACTTCTGGAGTGTGAGAACGGTTTAGAAGTTTTAATTTAGCTTTGTTAAAACTTTGAGTACCAAAACTTATGCGGTTTACTCCAAGCTCAAGCATCCCAGTAAGCCACTCTTTTGTAGCACTATTTGGGTTTGCTTCACTTGTTATCTCTATATCTTTTTTAAGATATGGTCTTATAGACTCAAATAGTGCTTTGTACATAGATGCAGGGACAGTAGATGGAGTTCCACCACCTATAAAAATAGACTCAATTGAGTTGCTAGCTACATTAAATCTTTTTAGTTCGAATTTGAGCTGGACTTCTAGAGCTTTCATATAACTATCTTTTAGATGAAATTTATCTACGTAAGAGTTAAAAGCACAGTATGAGCATTTAGAATCACAAAAAGGGATATGAATATAAAGTAGCATGCAATAGTCCTTGTTTAGGAGCAGAAGTATATCTAAAAAGTAAATTCAACAAAATAGCCTTAAGTAAATGACACTCTTTTGATACTTTTAAAATGTATAATGTAAAATTATGTTAAGTTTAGTTTTAAAGTGATAGATCCAGCTAAGAGAGAAACAATGAATAAAGAAAATCTTACAAAAGATATAAAACTTTTGTATGTTGAAGATAATAGTGAACTAAGAGAAGAGACACTTGAAATCTTAGAATATTATTTTCAAGATATAGTAGTTGCTAAAAATGGAGAAGAAGGACTTGAACTATATCAAAAAGAGTTTGAAAAATTTGATATAGTACTTAGTGATATAGAGATGCCAAAGATGGATGGCGTTTTGATGTGCAAAAAAATCAAAGAGATTAAGCAAGATCAAATAGTTGTGCTTCTTAGTGCTTACGATACTAAAGAGCACTTAAAAGAAGCTATAAATCTTGGAGTTGACAAGTTTATAGTTAAGCCTGTTGTAGATGCTTATGACTTTATATCTTCACTTGTTACTCTCTCAGAAAAAGCACTTCTTAAGATTGAATATAAAAAGAAAGATTTTTTATTAGAACAAAAAACTAAAATCATAAATGAGAATATTTTTATGACTGTTTCCAATTTAGATGGAGAGATAACAGAAATATCCAAGGCCTATCTTGATTTTACAGGGTTTAAAAAAGAAGAAGTTATAGGAAAAAATCACTCTATATTTAGAAATAAAAGTGCGGGTGAGAAGATTATTAAAGATCTTTGGAGCACTATATTAAAAGATAAAGTGTGGGTAGGCGAGTTAAAAAATAATAAGGCTACAAATGAAGAGTATTGGATAAATACGACAATAAGTCCACTTTATGACTATCATCATCAAAAAGTAGGATATACAGCAATAGTTCAAGATATAACAAATGCAAAAAGATTAGAGTCTTTGTTTATTACAGATGGTGTAACTGAGATAGAAAATAAAAAAAATGAAGATCAGTTTACAGAATCAGTAAAAAATTTGGGCGCAATGATAGAGTTACCAAGCAGAGAAGCTCTTATTAAAGATCTATCTCTTTTGCAAGAAGATGCGATGTTGATACTACTTCATATAAACCAAATAAACTCTATCAAAGATCTATATGGAATGCAAACAGTCTCAAAGATAGTTTTGCAAAAATCAAAGCAGTTAAGTCAGGTTATCATCGATAAAGATGTAACTCTTTACTGTTTAAACATACAAGAGTTTGCAATACTTGTTAGATCAAAAACTCTGTTTGAGAAGTATATGGAGTTGCTAAAATACTCTATCTTAACAAATAGTTATGAAGATAACTACTATACAGAAGATGAAAACTCTTCAATAACAGAGTTTACTGCTGGCGTGTCATATGGAATGTTAAATGTTTTTAATCAAGCTGATATCGCTTTGCAAGATGCGATAATGTCTAAAAAAAACTTGTTTGTATATAACAATAATCAAAGTACTTTAGAACTTCAAAAAACAACATTAAAAAGGCTTAAAATTTATAAAAAAGCTCTAAATGAAGGCAATGTAGTGCCTTATTTTCAGCCGATAATTGATGTAAAAAACAACTCTGTTATGAAGTATGAAGCCTTAGCTAGGCTTGTGCTGGATAATGGTGAAGTAGTATCTCCTTGTCACTTTTTAGACTCATCAAAACAAGATAATACATTTGAGTTTTTCTCAAGACAGATGATACAAAAGGTCTTTAATGTTTATGCTAAGAAAAAAGCTAATATATCTATAAATATTGCATATGAAAATATAAACTCTCCAACTATGCGTGAGTACATTAAAAATAGACTAGATAAGTATGGTGGAGATGGAATAACTTTTGAAATAGTTGAATCTGAAGATATAGAAGACTACGATCTCATAGAAGATTTTATAAAAATGGTAAAGAGCTATAAGTGCAAGATTTCCATAGATGATTTTGGATCTGGATACTCAAACTTTACAAATATTATCAAGCTTGATATCGACTACATAAAACTTGATGGATCTTTAATAGAAAAAATCAATATTGATAAAAATGTTGAGCATATGGTTGTTGCACTTATAGAGTTTGTAAGAAATGCAAAAATTAAAACAATAGCTGAGTTTGTAAGTACAAAAGAGTTAGATGCTAAAGTTAGAGAGCTTGGAGTTGACTATATTCAAGGTTATTTGTATGGTGAGCCAAATTCAGCTGAGAGCTATGGACTTATATAGAGCTTTTTTTTCTTTATAAAATTATCTTAATTTAATCGCTTATTTTGTATAATCGCGATTATTAAAATTAGGTGTGTTGATGATGAAAAAAGATTTATATCGCCCTAATGTTGCAATGATTATAGTGTCAAATGATTATCCGCAAAAAAAAGAGATTTTTATAGCACAAAGAAATGATTTGAGTAATGTTTGGCAGTTTCCACAAGGTGGGATTGACGATGGCGAAGAAGTTCTTGAAGCACTTTTTCGTGAACTAAAAGAAGAGATAGGCACTAAAGCCGTAAAGATTATAAGTGAATATCCTGAGTGGATCTCTTATGATTTCCCTCCAAAGATTGCTAAGAAGATGAGCCCTTATAAGGGGCAAAAGCAAAAATACTTCTTAGTAAAACTTAAAAAGAGTGCAAAGATAGATGTAAACACTAAAGATCCAGAGTTTAGTGATTATAAATTTGTTGATGTAAATGAAGCATTGAATCTTAGTGCATCTTTTAAACAATCAGTCTATGAGACTGTTATAAAACACTTTAGAGATGAAGGTTACCTATAAGTTAAGGACTTAAATGTTAATAGTACAAAAATTTGGCGGAACAAGTGTTGGAGATCTAGAACGAATCCAAAACGTTGCTAATCGCGTGAGTGAGACAAAAAAAGCTGGCAATGATCTAGTTATAGTGGTTTCTGCAATGAGTGGAGAGACAAATAAACTAGTTGGATATGCTGAACATTTTTCAAAAAACCCATCAAAAGCTGAGATGGATATGCTTCTTAGTTCAGGGGAGAGAGTAACTGCTTCACTTTTAGCTATTGCTTTAAATGAATTAGGTCATGATGCTGTCTCTATGACTGGGCGAAGAGCAGGGATAGTTACAGATACTCTTCATACAAAAGCACGCATAGAAGAGATAGATCCAACTACAATGAACAAAGCCTTAAAAGAGGGTAAGATCATAGTTGTTGCTGGTTTTCAAGGGGTAACTCCTGATGGCAGAGTAACAACA
This sequence comes from Sulfurimonas sp., assembly GCF_023228785.1. Taxonomy (GTDB): domain Bacteria; phylum Campylobacterota; class Campylobacteria; order Campylobacterales; family Sulfurimonadaceae; genus Sulfurimonas. Next base: position 26,417 of record NZ_JALOAN010000005.1, on the reverse strand, counting down.
CTAGGTCGTGGTGGAAGTGACCTTAGTGCTGTGGCAATTGCAGGAGCTATAAAAGCAGATCTATGTGAGATCTACACTGATGTCAGCGGGATCTACACAACAGATCCACGAATAGAGCCAAAAGCAAGAAAGCTTGATATGATCTCTTATGATGAGATGTTAGAGCTCGCATCTTTGGGTGCAAAAGTTCTTCAAAACCGCTCAGTAGAGTTAGCAAAAAAATTAAATGTAAATCTAGTAACAAGAACAAGTTTCTCAAACGAAGAGGGAACACTAATAACAAAGGAAGAAAATATCATGGAAAAACCATTAGTAAGTGGAATAGCACTGGATAAAAATCAAGCTCGCGTCTCTTTGATGGGTGTAAAAGATAGACCTGGCATTGCTGCGGAGATATTTAACGCACTGGCTCAAAGCGATGTAAACATAGATATGATAATCCAAAATAAAGCACATGATTCAAACACAAACATTGATTTTACAGTAGCAAGAGGCGATCTGCTTGATGCAAAAAATGTAGTTTCCATGTTTATCCAAAAAGGCGATATCAGAGCTGATTCTTACAATGAAGAGATGTGTAAAGTCTCAATAGTTGGTGTTGGAATGAAGTCTCACACCGGTGTTGCTGCAAAAGCTTTTACTACGATGGCTGAGAATAATATAAATATAAATATGATATCAACCTCGGAGATCAAAGTCTCTATGGTTATAGATGAGAAGTATGCTGAACTTGCAGTCAGAGGACTTCATGATGCATATGAGTTAGATAAATAATGCAAGAAAATCCTCTTGTTGAAGCTTTAGTGGAGCTAAAGAAGTGTTAGATTTTGCACAGTGGAGTCTTGACGCTATACGAGAAGATGGAGCATTTTTAAGCTGGCTTGAAGAGCAGAGATTTGACTGGACGAATCCTCTCTCTTTAGCCTTAGAGCAGATCCTAGAGGGTAAAACTATCATTCTTATCACTGATGAGAAGAGAAAATGGTTTGAGAAGTATATACTTAGCTCAATAAACGCTATGAATCTTGATAGACCGCTATTGCCAATAGTTAGCATGGATAGTCTGTACGAACACTACAGACATATAAGTGGAGGAGAGATGATAGATGTTGTCGAAGATATGATCTCTTTATCATATAAAGAAGACTTCTTTTTTTGGTATATAGGCAAGGGAGATGACAAAAGATCAGATATAGCAAAGAGAAGGGATAATAGCTACTTTTGGATATTTGATGAAGAGTTTCATAATGGTTTTACTCTAAAATCATATGATCCAATGATAGATATAAAACTAATACAACTTTACAAACTTTTTGACGCATCCCTAAATGCCACGATATTTGGAGAGGTTGATGTTAGCTCATAACAAGATAAAGAGTCACATCATAATCTCTAGCGATATAGAAGTGGAGATATCAAAACTTCAAGAGAGTCTTAAACCAAACAGAGTAGTGGTGGTACATGAAGAGAAGTTTTTACTCGAACATGCAAAAGCAGTTGTAGCGGAATCTTACATAAGTGAGTCTGAGACAAAGTACATTATACTCGCTGCATCTGAGTTTCACACAGTATCTCAAAACTCTCTACTAAAGGTTATAGAAGAGCCTCCTAGAAATATTGTTTATATAATTATCTCTCCTACAAAATCAAACCTTCTTGCAACAATTCGTTCTAGACTTCCTATTATTAAAGGTGAAAAAGCTCAACTAGCAAATGAGTGTGAATTAAATATAGCTAGACTTGATTATGCAGCAATTTTTACATTTTTAAAAACAAATGCTAGAATATCAAGACAGGATGCAAAGCTTATGCTAGAAGCACTCTATCATAGAGCTACAGTAGTTGATATGCTTATCCTCACAAGAGCCCAACTAGACAACTTTGACAAAGCTTATAGACTCTTAGAGTTAAACTCAAGACCTCAAAGTGTTTTAGCTCTTATCTTAATGGGATTTATAGATGCAAGTTGAAAAATTATCAAGTAGCATAGATGCAAAGAAGTACTTAGCAGATCTAGGCGTTGATGCGGGTGGAAGTAGTGTTCTTAGATCTAAGATGCAAACACATCTCATCTACATACGAGATCTTCATGTTGGAGCCGCAAACATTTTAAAGCAAGATGCACTCTCTATCGGAGCAGATCTAGCAGTACCAAAAGGTACAATCATTGCACAGACACCAAGAGTAAATTGCATTCTAATAGCTACTACAAAACATCTAAAAATACTAAGTAAAAAAGAGTTAGCACAACCTTTTGGCCTAAAAATCTTAGCAAAATATCTACAAGATATATTAAAAGTAAAAAAACCAAATAACTTTAAAGTCATGGGCATTATAAATGCAAATGATGATAGTTTTTTCTCTCAAAGTAGATTTGTAGATAGCGATGCTATAAAAAAGATAGAACTTATGATAGAAGAGGGTGCTGACATTATAGATATCGGTGGAGTCTCTTCTGCACCAAACACAAAAGCAGTAGATCCAAAAGAAGAGCTACAAAGAGTTGAGCCGATTCTCAAAGCCATAAAAGAGCAAAGACTCTATGAGAGAGCAAGCTTTAGCATCGATAGTTATGAGCCAATAGTTATAAACAAAGCACTAGAGAGTGGATTTAATATAGTAAATGACATAACAGGTTTAGCAAATGATGAGGTTTGTAAGCTTGTAGCTAGTTTTAAGGCACAAGCTATTATCATGCATATGCAAGGAACACCTAAAACTATGCAGAAAAAACCAGAGTATAACAATGTCTTGAGTGATATATATGAGTTTTTTACACAAAGAATAGAAAAAGCTCAGAGTTATGGAGTGGATGATATTGTCTTAGATGTTGGTATTGGTTTTGGGAAAACACAAGAGCATAATCTAGCACTTATCAAACATCTTGAGCATTTTTTAACTCTGCAAAAACCTCTTCTTATTGGAGCTTCAAGAAAATCTATGATAGATAAGATCTCACCATCAGATCCACAGCAAAGACTTGCTGGAACTCTTGCTTTGCATCTTGAAGCCATAAGAAATGGTGCAAGTATCATTAGAGCTCATGATGTAAGTGAACATGTTCAAGCTATAAAAATCCAAAAAGCGCTAGATAATATATAAAAGGAAGGTTAATATGAAATTTCCAAATATCGGTGATATTGCTACAAAAGAAGTAGTATCAATAGATATAAAACATACTTTTGAAGATGCAATTGCTAAGATGTTAAAGGGCGAGCATCGAAATATTATAGTTGTTGATAATGACAGATATTTTGTAGTTGGAATTATAGATATTTTAAACCTTAAAACAAGTAAAATAGATATAAAAACACCACTTAAAGATATTCAGCTTGTAAATGTGCCAACGATCAATAAAAACCAAAATATATTAGAAGCTATAGATTACTTAAACAATTCTATAGAGTATATCTGCGTTATAAATGATGATTCAACCCTTTATGGTCTTATAACTCATACTGATATCACAGAAAATATTGATCCTGATACCTTGATGGACAACTATCGCTTAGAGGATTTTTTAAAACTCGGCAGAAGAATGAAGTGGGTTAAAAAAGACGCTAAGATTTTATCTCTGCTTGAAGACATGGTTAGCAATCTTTATGACAATGTTGTAGTTGTAGAAGATTTAATTCCTATTGGTATCTTTACAACTAAAGATATTATGAGACTTGTTAAAAATGATATTGACCTAGATGTTGAGATAGAAAAACATATGTCATCTCCAGTTCAATCCATCAAGAAAACTTTTTCTATTAGAGAAGCACTTACTTTTTTAAAAGAGAGACAGTTTAAGAGAGTTATAGTTGTAGATGATGATGGAACTCTCTCTGGGATAATCTCACAAAAAGAGCTTATAACACTTACTTACTCAAAGTGGAGTTCACTTATGAAAGAGTATCAAGAGGAGTTAAGAGATATAAATAAAAAACTTCAAACTAAAAATATAGAGTATGAAAATCTAGCATCCACAGATGCACTCACAGGTCTCTATAATCGACATAAATTTACCCAACTATATCTATCTTCTTATGCATCCATGGTTCAAAGACACAACAAAATGTCTGTCATACTCATAGACATAGATCATTTTAAAAAAGTAAATGATATATTTGGACATAATGTCGGAGATAAAGCTCTAGTAGAGGTTTCTAAAATGCTTCTTTTGGTGCTAAGAGGAGTAGATATAGTTTGTAGATGGGGAGGTGAAGAGTTTATTATCCTTCTCCCAACAGCGGATCTAGAAGGCGCAATTTCAATTGCAAATAAGATTCAAAAATCTATAAGAGAAGTGAAAATTGATAAAGTTGGAACAATAACAGCTAGTTTTGGAGTCTCTGAAGTTAGAGAAGGTGAAGAGATGCAAGACGCAATAAACAGAGCCGATAAGGCTCTATATATTGCAAAAAAGAGTGGAAGAGATAGTGTTAGAAGCGAAAGTGACATCTAACACTTAAGCCAAGATAGATTACTCTATCTCAGCGTCGATTACATCTTCATCGTCTTTTTTCTTCTTCTTTTGCGCCTCAGCATCACCAGCTTCTTCGCCAGATTGATCTTGTTTGTACATTTGTTCAGCCATTTTATGACTTGCTTCAGTAAGAGTTTTTACTTTCTCTTCTATTTGAGCCTTAGTAGCAGACTCATCTTTTAGAGTATCTTTTAGGTCACTAATTGCAGCTTCTATTTTTACTTTTTCATCAGCTTCGATTTTTTCACCCATCTCAGTTAGAGACTTCTCAGTTTGAGCAATAAGAGCATCAGCTTGATTTCTCAAATCAACCATAGCTTTTCTCTCGCCATCAGCTGCTTTGTTCTCTTCTGCATCTTGAACCATTTTGTTAATCTCTTCTTCACTAAGTCCTGAACTACCAGAAATTGTGATTGACTGAGATTTTCCTGTACCTTTGTCAGTTGAACTAACAGTTAAAATACCATTTGCATCGATATCAAATGTAACTTCAATTTGAGGTACTCCTCTTGGTGCTGCTGGGATATCACCAAGTTCGAAAAGTCCTAAAGATTTGTTATCTTTTGCAAACTCTCTCTCACCTTGAACAACTGAGATACTTACCGCTGGTTGGTTATCTTCTGCTGTTGAGAATACTTGAGATTTTTTAACAGGAATCGTAGTACCTTTTTCAATAATCTTAGTAGCAACTCCACCTAAAGTCTCAATACCTAGTGATAAAGGAGTAACATCTAGAAGAAGAACATCTTTAACATCTCCTCTTAAAACTCCACCTTGAATAGCAGCACCCGCAGCTACAACTTCATCAGGGTTAACACTTTTGTTAAGTGTTTTTCCACCAAAGAACTTGCTAACTGCCTCTGCAGCTGCTGGAACACGAGTAGAACCACCAACCATGATAATCTCTTTGATCTCATTGTTGTCTAGTTTTGCTTCTTTCATAGCTACTCTAATGTGCTGGATAGTCTCTTCAATAAGTGTAGAGATCATTCCCTCAAATTTAGCACGAGTTAGTTTGATAACTAAGTGTTGTGGCCCTGCATCTGTCATTGTTATAAATGGTAAATTTATCTCAGTCTCAGTTGAAGAACTTAGCTCTTTTTTAGCATTTTCAGCTGCGTCTTTTAGACGTTGTAGAGCCATTTTGTCGTTTTTGAGATCTATGCCATGAGAGTTTTTAAACTCACTATTTAGGAAATCAACGATCTTATTATCAAAGTCATCTCCACCTAAAAATGCATTACCATCAGTTGATAGAACTTCAAACGTACCATCTGAGATCTCAAGAACTGTAACATCAAATGTTCCACCACCAAGGTCATATACTAAAACATTCTCTTCAGCTTTGCTCTCAAGACCATAAGCTAGTGCAGATGCAGTTGGCTCGTTTATAATACGAAGAACATTTAGTCCTGCGATCGTTCCAGCGTCTTTTGTCGCTTTTCTTTGAGCATCGTTAAAGTATGCAGGAACTGTAATAACTGCGTCAGTTACAGTAGAACCAATGTACGCCTCTGCATCTTCTTTTAGCTTAGATAAAATCTTAGCTGAGATCTCTTGAGGAGTGTAGATTTTACCTGCTACATCAACAGCAGCTGAACCATCTTTATCAACGATGTTATAAGTTACTTTGTCATGTGCCTCTTTAGCATTTTCCTCATTCATCATAAGACCCATAATTCTCTTTATAGAAGAGATAGTCTTCTCTGGGTTTGTGATAGCTTGACGTTTTGCAGGATCACCTACTAAAACCTCGCCTTTATCTGTGAAAGCAACTATTGAAGGAGTTGTATTTTTACCCTCTTTATTTGGGATGATTTTCGCTTCACCACCCTCATAAACTGCTACACATGAATTTGTTGTTCCTAAATCTATACCAATAACTTTACTCATTGAAATTTCCTTAATTTTATTTTATAAAATGAAGCAAATTCATTCGCTCCATCTATTTTATCACGGTATCGGAAGTAATTCCGCTACCTACGCTAACGCTTGGTTTTGCTCAGCGCAAGGCTCTCGGCACTTGTGCCTCTTTGAGATACCTTGTCACTTTTTAAAGCTTAACTTGCTTAACTCGCCACTATTACCATTGCTTCACGCAACGGTCTATCTTTGTACTTGTAACCTGTTTGAAAGGTTTGGACTATTTGTCCGCTCTCTACATCTTCACTCTCGACGCTTTGAACAGCGTTGTGAATGTTTGGATCGAATGGTTCATCGTGAGATACCATTGTTACGCCATGTTTTTCTAAAGAAGTTATAAGTTGCTTATATGTAAGCTCTATACCCTCTTTTAGATTATCAAAAAGTTCTGCTTTGTTTGCTTCTGCGTTAGCAGAGTTTAGAGCACCTTGAAGTGAGTCCATAACTGGAATCAAATCTTTTGCAAACTTCTCATTTGCATAGTCTAGTGCAGTGTACTTTTCACGTTCTAGCCTTTTTTTAATATTATCAAAATCAGCATGAACTCTAGCATATTTATCTTTTAGAGCTATCAATTCTTCTTGAAGAAGATCAAACTCGTTTTCTACAGCTTCAGCTTCAGCTTCTGCCTCATCATTTAGCGTGTCTATACTTGTCTCTTCTTCGGACTGAGTATATTGTTCTTCATCTGATTTGTTTTGCATAGTTGTTAAATCACTCCTTTTTTTAAAAAGATAACACAATTATACATATTGAGTGTAACAATGTCAAGTCTTACTTTAGTTTTTTTGTATAAATTAACTTGAGTCTTCTTATATCAAGTCTAAGAAATGATATTTTAAAGCTATTTTTAGTATGATCTTAACCATATAATATATATTTTTTGGAGGATTGTATGAAGATCTTAGCATGGATTTTTGGGATATTGATAGGTTTAATAGGTTTAATTTATGTAATTGCATTTACATCTTTAGGTAACTCAATGATTGCACCGACAATAGAGTTAAAGATAAAAGAGCAGACTAAAATGGATAGCGAACTTACAACTTTTTCTCTAAGTATGAGTGAAATTGATGTTGTTTTGGAGATAAATAAACAAAACATTATCAAAGTAAAAGGCTCTTATTCACTCTTTGCACAAAGTTTTGATCTTGATTATGCAGTAGAGTTAAATGATCTCTCATCACTTAAAGCTCTGACAAATGTAGAACTTCGTAACTCATTTTTTACAAATGGAAATGTAAAAGGAGATCTAGGCTTTATAACTGTAGATGGAGTTAGTGATGTGGCTTCGAGCGTTACTTCTTATCATGTTGAACTAAAAGATCTAGATCCAACTTCTATTATTGCTAAAATTGATGGAGCAAAGTTAGATGAGCTTTTAGAGATGGGTGCGCAAAAAAACTATGCAGATGCAAAGATAAATCTAGATCTAAACTTTAAAAGCATAGAGCCAAATGCTCTTGATGGGGATGTGGTTTTAAAAACTAAAAATGGTAGTTTAAATAGTAGAGTTATGAGAGATGATTTTAACATTACTATCCCTCTAAAAACTACTTTTGATATGTCACTTAAGGCAAAACTAAAGGGTGCGGATGTTGTCTATAACTACGATCTTATCTCTAATCTTTTTAAAGTGACTTCATCGGGTTCATTGATCCCAGAACCACTAAAGCTAGATGTGAAGTACGCTTTAGATATAAAAGAGTTAGCGCTCTTAAAGCCTATCAGCGGGGCAGATGTTAGAGGCTCACTTAGAGTTGATGGAACTGCAAAAGGTACGAAAGATAAGCTTGTGGTTGATGCTATTAGTGATATTGCATCTTCTGAAACACTAATTCTTGCTACATTAGAAGATTTTGAGCCAAAAAGCGTTAAAGCTAGGATCAAACATCTTGATATTGCAAAAGCTCTTTATATGGTAAAACAGCCACACTATACAGATGCAAAGCTCTTTTTAGAAGCAGATATAACAGATGCAAGAGCCTCAAAACTAAAAGGCGAGATAACGACTAGCATTAGAGAGGGGCTTCTGGATTCAAACTATATTACAAAAACATATGAGTTTAAATCTAAGATGCCGAAAACTTCTTATAGGTTAGATACAAAAACTTCACTAGATAAAGATATGCTTATTACTAAAGTAGATTTAGATTCTAATTTGGCAAACTTTAACATTAAGAGTGCAGAGGTAAATATTAAAAGTGGCAAAATAGTCAGTGACTATAAAGTAAGCATACCAAATCTTGATAACTTATACTTCGCAACTGAGCAACATATGAGAGGTTCTTTAGTTGCTAATGGAGACTTTACTCAAGATAAAGATATGACTCTAAATGTCTACTCAAAAGTAGCAGGTGGAGAGATTGTGGCAAAGCTTTACAACGATGACTTTAAAGCTGATATAAAAAATATTCAAACACTAGATGCACTCCACATGCTCATCTACCCAGAGATGTTTAAGTCATCATTAGATGCAAACATTAACTATAACCTCGCTCTTAAAAAAGGTAAATTTAGTGGTTATTTAAAAGATGGAACATTTACAAAAAATCAGATGCTAGATCTTATAAAACAGTATGCAAGGATAAATCTATATGCTGAAAAATTTAAAGGTGATGTAAATGCTGATATAGATGCTCATAAGATCACAACATCTCTAGATCTAAGCTCAAACACATCATCTATAAAAACAAAAAACACAAGGTTAAACACACAAGCAAATACTGTAGACTCTAAGATAGATATAGTCGCAAATAAAAATCCTATATCAGTAACTCTAAGAGGAGATATTTCCTCCCCAAAAGTAAGTATAGATGCTAAAGAGCTAATGAAAAAAGAAGCAGAAAAGGCTATCAAAAAAGAAGTTGAAAAGTCTTTAGATAAAGAGGTGGGGAAGCTACTTAAAGGTTTCTTTTAACTCTCAAAGAGTTCACTTCTCTTTAAGAGTCGCTCGCAAGGTTTAGCTATAAAGTAACCTTGCATATACTCAACTCCTAGCTCAGACAACTTGTCGTAAACCTCGCTAGAGTGAACAAACTCAGCTATGGCTATCATGTTTGACTCTTTTGCAAAAGCTATAATACTTTTTACTACTTTAAAATCTTTTTCATTTGTTGCGATATTTTTTACAAGGGAGCCATCTATTTTTAAGTAGTTTGCTTCTATGTCTAAAATACTTTTAAAATTTGAATAACCACTTCCAAAATCATCAATAGAAACAGTTGCTCCATAACTATGAAGTAGTTTAACTTTCTCTTTAAATAGAGCACTGTTTTGTATCTCATCACTCTCTAAAACTTCTATGGTAACTCTAGACGCTAAGGATGGGTTTGATGAAAAAGTATCTATAAGAGAGGCTTCTATGTCTTTGTTTATAAGATCTGTAAAGTTCATGTTGATACTGACTCTAAGAGAGGAGTCTTTAAACTTATCAAAAACCAAAGAGAGAATTCTTTTAGTTAGTTTATAGTGTATGTTGGTGTGTTTTAGTTCTGGTAGGAACTGCATAGGTGCGATAATTTGACCATTTATGTCTATGATCCTCACAAGTGCTTCATACTTAAAGATCTCACCAGAACTGCACTCATAGATGGGTTGGTAGTAGCATAAAACTCTATCTTCTTCTATGGCTTGTTTTACAAAGTATATATCTTTTGAATTTGAAATTTCTGTAGTTTTAGAGCTTTCTTTGTGGTAAATAATTCTATTTCTTCCCTCTTTTTTTGCAATATAGAGCATTTTATCAGCTACTTTTATCGCCTCATTTAGATTTTTCTCAGATGCTGGATACTCATGCACCCCTATAGAGACTTGCATCTCTATTTTGTGTTTTTCATAAGTAAAGATATGAGAAGATATGTTCTTTCTTATTCTCTCATAAATTTCACTCAAATTATCTTTTGAATCACGATTGTATAGAAGGAGCATAAACTCCTCACCACCATATCTAAGGAGTATATCATTGTCTCTGATAGAACTTTTCATAATCAAACTACACTTAGCAAGTATGGCATCTCCAGCCTTATGCCCATAAATATCATTTATAACTTTAAAGTGATCTAGATCTATCATCGCAAGCGAGTAGTTGTTTAAGTTTAGTCGTGGAGTTATCTCCTGAAGATAGTTACGGTTATAAACTTGCGTTAGAGGGTCTGTAAAGATTTTTTTTCTAGTTATAAAGTAGTGAAAAACTTGCATAATAGTCATAAGCATTAACAAAAATATAAAGATGATTAAAATTACAAAAAAAGTCTCTAAAGGTTTTAGTAACTCTAAAATTTCTGATTGAATGTTACTTGTAATATCAACGCTCAATATCCCTATGATTTCATTTGAACTTTTTATTGGGTAGAGATAAGTTAGATAAAGATTTTGCATCTTTTGTTGCTGTATGATTTGAGGTTTAAGAGTTTTATAAACAAGCTCATACTCTTGGTTAAAAACATCAAATTTTTGGTAAAAGTTTGCCTTGTCTTCTTTTGAAGCATCTAGTAAAAATCTAAATCTATTCTCAGGATCTTTGTGTAGTAGATATATGTATTTTATATTAGGAGTTATAAACAGAGCTATCATCTCTTCATAATTAGTTCTGTTATGTTTGTTTGATAGATAAGAGACAAGATCTTCTTCACTAAAAATAGAGTTCTTTGTTACTAGTGTTTCTTCTATGTTTTTTAAGATAAATGATACATCTTCTATTTTGTTTTTTTGCATCTTTACAAATATCTCTTCTTGAGTCTCTTTTATAAAAAAATAGATATAGATAAAAAAGACTCCTAAGATAAAGAGCATTAAAAATAGAAAAAATTCTTTTGCTTTTACCATACTTTCTCTTCTAAATAAGGATCCAGATCACTTGAAGCTTGGATAAGAAGACTCTTTAACCTTGACTTTAGTATAACTATATTTGGTCTTCCTTTTTTCCAAAAAAACGCACCAAAACTTTTTTGAACTTGAGATAAAAGTGCATAGTCTAAAACAAAAATAGCACAGTGAGAACACTCTTTTGGAAGATTGTTTTTATCTTGAAGTATCATTATCGTTGCTTTTTTGCAGTTTGGCGTTGTCTGTAGCAACTTATGGTTTTCAATCGCTTTAGAGATCTCTTTGTTATCACTCCAAATTATTTTTTCTTTATTTATAGAAATTTCACTTATGATTTTTTCTAAGATTTTTACTTGCAAATTAAGAGAAGAATCTGAAGCAAAGGATGAAAGTGATAAAAGAAGTATTATGATAAATGCTTTCATTAAAAAGTGTACTCCATAGTTAGTAGTCCTCGTCTTTCTATAAGAGGAACATCAACCCCATTTATCTTCACTTCATGAGCCTTGCCAAGTAGATTTTCTCCCTTTAGCTTTAAGTCAAGTTTTTTGTTTACTGGGTAAGTTATACCTAAAGTATAGTCATATCCAGCTGCCATTTTTACGCCAAATGCAGAATCATAATCTGATCTATATACTAGTTCATTATATATATCAAGTTTGCCTACTTTATTAAAGAGTTGTATTAGTCCGCCTTGATCTGAACTTAAATATTTATCTTGAAAAACTTTAAAATACTCTAGAGTTATTTTATTGTTGATATCAAAGTTATGTGTAAATCTTACATATGCTCTTTGAAAAGATCCAGTTTCATCTTTGTTAACATATTTTTTTAGCATTGGATTAAAAACTATTGCATTTTTTGCTCGACCCTCTCCCGCGCTTACTGTTATAGTGTTTTTATTATGTTTATAAGTAAGTTCTGCTGAGTAAATTTTGTTTTTTATACTCTCTAGATCTGGATTTATATTGAAGTATGGAGAAAAGGTTGTTTGTCTAAAAGTTGGATATACATAGCTTTTCATTGCAAATAATTTGAAAGTCCAACTATCCTCTATAAGAGCAACATATCCAAGTCTGAGTATATGTTCAGTTGATGAAGTGGCATTTTTGTTTACATATCTATCTAGCTTTGCACTTACTGTTATAAGGTTATCTTCATTTATATTGTAAAGATTTTCTATATAAGCCATAAAGATGTCTCTTTGCGTAGGTCCCCAGTTTTTATCTACACTAACACCATCTCTTCTGTAGTCATCTATCTCAAATTTCTGATGTTTTATATGGGCACCAACAAAGAGGTCATTGTTTTTATAGATAAATCTTTTTTCTAAAATAGCACTTATAATATGACTTCCAATATCTACATCAACTTGTTTTGGTTGTGGCATGTCAGCTGTTGGAATAGCTATGGCATCTCTATTTATAACTTCTAGGTTTTCATGAGATAAACTAACTATGAAGTTTAGATCTTTATCAAAATGCTTAGTAGCTTGAAGATATATGTTTGTTGCATCAGTGTGTCCATCAAGAGGAGCATTTCCTAAGCCAGAAAAAGAGTCATATCTCTCTTTTGTTGCTCCAAATTCTATATCAAAACTCTCTTTTTTTGAAAACTTTGCATAGACTTGACCTCTTTGTCCATCACGAGATAAGTTATATCCATGTGCATTATAAGTTTTATAGTTGTTTTTGCTAACATCAAAGTTAGCTAAATATGAGTATTCATCAAACTCTCTTGCATCTATAGCTCGCAAGGTTAAACTACCTCTTGTATCTATAGAAGTTTGCATAGAGGTGGCATTTTCACGAGACGGCTCTTTTGTATAGAGTTTTATAACCATACTCCCAGGTTCATTTCCAAACACAACTGAGTTTCCCATCTGGTAGATCTCTATGTGGTCTATAAAGTAGAGGCTCATCTTGCCATATTGAGTAAGTGCGTCTCCTAGGGTTGCAGAGTTTAACTCGTGTGAATTTATAAAGAGTTTTACGGAGTTAAAAGAGGATTGGTTACTTCCACTTTTTGTAAGGTTTGTCATTCCAGTTCTTGTGGCTTCTAAGTTAAACATTCTTATTGTTTTTAAGACATCATTTAAAGTATAGGCTTGCATCTTATCTAAGTCTGAACGAGAAAAAAGTATGAGATTTCCAGCACTCTCTTGTTTTGTTTTATGATAGAGCGATTGCGATTTTTCATACTCGCCTAGCAAGTCATCTAAGAGTATCTCTTTTGCAAAAAGAATGGTAGATATAAAAGATACTAAAAGTAGTAATTTCATCTGTTAACCTAATGTAATTTGTTAAATCTTAGCTTAATAGTCTTTATATTGTGCTGAGTTACTTAACACTTGCATCTGCGAGAGTTAGGCAAAAAAGAGGAGTGTAATTCTCTCTACTTATGCTTGTAATGGCTTGAGATAGAGTAGAGCCTGTTGTGATGATGTCATCTACAAGTATGATCTCTTTGTATTTTGGTTTTTTAAAGCTAAAGTCTCTTGGATTCATCATTCTAAACTCTTTGCCTTTTCCTGAGTAAGAGATATCGTTTTTAGCTCTTAGTTTTGCAAACTCAGGCAGAATGCTTTTAGAACTAAGTTGTTTGTTTAGTATGGCTGTATGAGAGTAACCGCTGTTTGTTTTATCATCAATGGCTATTGCACTTATTTTACTTTCATAAAGAAATGATGTTGCAAACTTTTTAAAAGAGTTTCTCGCCATAATAGAGTAAATATAGTAACCTAGATCTGTATGTTTTGTGTGAAGAAGATTTTTGATATCTTTGTATTTGTAAAAAGAGATAACTTCGATATTGTTAAGGATTTTTCGTCTATAGATGCTAGGCGTTAGAAATATTATTTGGCAGGAGTCGCAGATGTGTGAGAAAGACACGCTCTCACACAACAAGCACCTCATGGATTTTAATCCATCTTTAAAACGGACATAAATGCTTCTTGAGGAAGCTGTACTTTTCCGATAGACTTCATTCTTTTTTTACCAGCTTTTTGTTTCTCTAGTAGCTTTCTTTTTCTTGTAATATCTCCACCATAACACTTAGCGGTCACATTTTTACCCATAGATTTTACAGTCTCACGAGCTATAACTTGATTGCCAAGAGAGGCTTGAACTGCAACTTCAAAGAGTTGGCGAGGGATAAGCTCTTTCATGTTTTTAACAAGAATTCTACCGCGAGATAAAGCAGATGTTTTTGGAACTATAATACTAAGAGCATCTACCACTTCGCCAGCAACTTTTACATCTAACTTTACAAGATCTCCCTCTTTAAACTCAGTAGGCTCGTAATCAAAAGAAGCATAACCTTTTGATATCGACTTTAGTTTGTCATAAAAATCAACTATGATCTCATTCATTGGAAGCGAGTACTCAAGCATAACTCTATCTTCATTTAGATAAGTCATCTTCTCTTGCATCCCTCTTTTTGAGATAAGAAGAGTCATGATATTGCCAAGATATTCAGATGGAGTGATAACTGTAGCTTTTACATAAGGCTCTTCTATGCGATCTATGTGGTTTACTTCTGGGAGTTCTGATGGGTTTTGCACCTCTACTAGATTGCCATTGTTAAGATAAACATGATAGATAACAGATGGAGCAGTTGCAATGAGATCTAGGTCAAACTCTCGTTCAAGTCTCTCTTTTACAACTTCCATATGAAGCATTCCTAAAAATCCAACTCTAAAACCAAAGCCTAGTGCTATGGAAGTTTCAGGTTCATAAGAGAGTGAGCTATCGTTTAGTTTTAGTTTTTGCAAGGCATCACGCATATCTTCGAACTTGTCTGTATCTATAGGGTAAAGTCCTGCAAAAACAAAAGGTTTTGCAGGTTCATAAGTTACAACGGGCTCACTTGTAGGGTTTTTTGCATCAGTTATAGTGTCGCCAACATTGACAACACTAACTTCTTTTAGACCAAGAACAACAATGCCAATCTCTCCACTTTTTATAGCTAATGTTTTTGCTTTTTTTAGTGGATGTGGATACATTAAGTCTAAAACTTGGTGTTCTTCGCCATTACTCATAAGCTTAATGATTTGACCTTTTTTTATCTCTCCATCAAAAACACGAACAAGTGCTAAAGCACCTAGATATTGGTCAAACCAAGAGTCATAAATGATGGCTTTTGTAGTAGCGTCTGGATCTCCCTTTGGTGCTGGGATACGCTCAACTATAGCGTCAATGAGCTCACGGATCCCAACTCCAGTCTTAGCTGAAACTAAACAAGCATCAGTTGCATCAATGCCGATACTTGTCTCTATCTCTTCTGCTACTTTTATGGGATCAGCTGCTGGTAAGTCTATCTTGTTTATAACTGGGATAAGTTCTAGGTTGTTATCAAGTGCTAAGTAGACATTTGCAATAGTTTGAGCTTCAACGCCTTGTGCGGCATCAACGATAAGCAGAGCACCATCACTAGATGCTAAAGACTTACTAACTTCATAAGAAAAATCAACATGGCCAGGAGTATCTATGAGGTTTAGGATATAGTGCTCGCCATCTTTTACATAGTCGAGTCTAACACTTTGAGCTTTGATGGTGATTCCACGCTCTTGCTCTATGTCCATAGTGTCCATCATCTGAGTCTTTAACTCTCTTTGGCTAACACTTCCACACTCTTGAATAATGCGATCTGCTAAAGTGCTTTTACCGTGGTCTATATGAGCGATGATAGAGAAATTTCTAATGTTTTTCAATGTTGTTATCCCTTGTGAGAATTTTTACTTTTATGCAAATAGTGAGTTTACACTCTCATTATGATAAACACGGCGGATTACTTCAGCAAAAAGAGGTGCAACTGTAAGCACTTTTATCTTTTTGTGAGGTTTTGAGACTAAGGTATTTGTAACTATTAGCTCATCTAGTTCGCCATTGTTTAAGTTCTCATAAGCATTACCACTTAAAACTGCATGAGTAGCACAAGCCATAACAGAAGTTGCACCCTTGTTTTTAAGTGCAGTTGCAGCTTTTACCATAGTTCCAGCAGTGTCAACCATATCATCAATCATAATAACGTCGTAGCCTTCTACATCGCCTATGATATTCATAACTTCGCTCTCGTTTGCAGTTTCACGACGCTTATCTACTATAACCATCTCTAGATCCATTCTTTTTGCAAAGTATCTAGCACGAGCAACGCCACCTATATCTGGAGATGCAATGATTGGATTTTTAAGATTTTTACTTTTAATGTAGGTCTCAAATGTGATAGATCCATAGAGGTTATCAACTGGGATGTTAAAGAAACCTTGTATCTGACCAGCGTGAAGGTCGATAGTTATAACTCTATCTATCCCAACTTCCTCGTATAGATCTGCAACAAGTCTTGCAGTGATTGGCACACGAGGTGCAGCTTTTCTGTCTTGTCTTGCATAACCATAGTAAGGAACAACTGCTGTGATGCTTGATGCACTAGATCTTCTAAGTGCGTCCGTCATAATAAGAAGTTCCATCAAGTTATCATTTGATGGAGCACCTGTACTTTGCACAATAAATACATCACGACCACGAACACTCTCAGCTATTTGAACTGAGATCTCACCATCACTAAATCTTTTTGTTTCAGCTTTTGCTAGTGGAACATTTAAAACCTGACAAATTTCTTTTGCAAATTCTATGCTCGCAGAACCAGCAAAAATTTTATAACCACGCATACTATTCCTTCTTTGGAAAATTGATTTACGCGATTATATTATAAGAGTTCTGAGGAGTTGTTAAAATATATAAAAAATTGAAAAATTCCTAATTGAATGTTCTGAACAATTATCAAGTTGGATCCTGAATCAAGTTCAGGATGACGTTTTGTTTGTTCAGGATGACGTTTTGTTTGTTCAGGATGACGTTTTGTTTGTTCAGGATGACGCGCGTCCGTCATTCCGTGCTTGACACGGAATCTAGTTTATAGATTAATCAGAAGGTTCAATTACAGTTTTTGCAAACACCAGAGATAACTAGATCTGCTTTTGATATCAAAAAAGTGTCGTCTAAATTAAGTTTGTTGACAATTTCATCTACATCTACACTTACATCCTCAACCGACTTACAATCTACACAAACCAAGTGAGAATGGGAGCTTTTAGTTAACTCATAAACTGTCTTGTTTTGAGGTATTTTAACCTCTTGTATATAAGAGTTTTCAAGCATTAAATTTATATTTTTGTATATGGTAGCTAAGGAGATGGAAGAAAACTTACTTAGCATCATCTCGTAGAGTTTGTCTATGTTTATATGTCCATAATTATGAAGCGCACTACTTATTGCCAATCTTTGAGGAGTTGCTTTTAAGTTGTGTCTTCTTAGTTCATCTGTAAAATTATTCATAACGACATTATACACTAAAGTTGTTTAAAGGATAAAGATTATAAATTAAGTTTAATAATTGTATAATAACAGCACTAATTTTTGGAGAATATAATGAGACAATACGAAACATACAAGTGTAATAAATGTGGTAATGTAGTAGAAGTTCAAAACGTTGGTGGTGGGGAACTTCACTGCTGTGGCGAGGCGATGGAGATGATAACTAAAGACTTAACTTTAGTAAACTTGCTAAAAGCATTTGCAGGTGAATCTCAAGCTAGAAACAAGTATGAGTACTTTGCAGAAGTTGCTCAAAATGAAGGCTTTAGAGATATAGCAGAACATTTCCAAAGAGCTGCAGACAACGAAAAACACCACGCGAAAATGGAGTTATCACTTCATAACAGAATGCTTAGTGGTACTGAAAATGACTTTGGTGATACAAAAGTAAATCTTCAATGCGCAATAGATGGCGAAAACTATGAAAACACAACAATGTATCCTGATTTTGCAGCTATTGCAAAAGAAGAGGGACATAAAGAAGCACTAAGACTATTTAATGGAATTGGTCAAGTAGAAGTAGAGCATGAAAATATGTATAAGATGCTACTTGAGAGACTTGAAGCTGGTGCTGAGTTTGTAAGTGAAGATGCAGAAGAAGCTTGGATCTGTGAAGTTTGTGGACATGTTCACTACGGGAAAAAAGCTCCAAAAGCTTGTCCAGTATGTAAGTACACACAAGAGTATTTTTCAAGACTAAACTCTAAAAAATAGCTCTTTTCATTAAGGCGTTTAACATAAACTTTTGTCTCAAAGTTTATGTTAGTTTACGCTTTCTTTCACTCTTTCATAGTTTTTACAAGCACCTTCATTTCCGCCATTACAAGCTTTAAAAAATAGGCTTTTTGCTCTGCTTACATCTTGTTTTACTCCATCGCCTTTTATATATATAATCGCTAGAGTATTACAGCTGCTGTAGTCTTCTTTATCACAAGCTTTAGTGTAAAAATCAATGCCTTTACTTTTGTCTTGTTTTACTCCATCACCTCTAAAATATAGTTCTCCTAAAGTACTACAACTATATTTATTTCCACCATTACAAGCCTTAGTATAAAGTTTGATTGCTTTGTTTTTATCTTGTTTTACAACTTCACCGAGATCATATAAAACTGCTAGATTGTTGCAACTTTTTATATTTCCCGCATCACATCCTTTAATGTAAGCTTGTATCTTTTTTTGTGTATCTTCTGCTGTACCTTGATGTGAATGCCCATGATGAGAGTGGCCGTGATGGTCATGGTCTTCATTAGCAAATAAGTTTATACTAAAGATTAAACTAATACTTATAAAAATTTTACTCATTATTTATCCTCGGTTATTTTTTTGTTGTGTATTGTACCAAAAGCTATTATATTTTGAGGTCTAGTTAAGACAAGACAAGTTTGATATTAAAATTAAAATTGAAAGACTAATAGTTTTGAGGTTTTAAAGAAGATTTAATTTGTTACTTGGTGGAGCTGTGGAGAATCGAACTCCAGTCCGAAACCACGCTACTCCTAACGTCTACATGTTTAGTAAAGTTGATTGGGTTTAATCTTGCTTCGCACAGCTTGCAAAGCTACACAAGACGAGCCTCTAGGGTTCATTTTACGCGCGAGGCAGACGCAAAATATATCTACATAAGGGTTATACTTCGAGTCCTATTTATCTAGAGTCCATAGGTGAAGCAGCCCGTCCTCTTGCGAGGGGGTAAAACTTAAGCTACTGCTAAAGCTGGGCGGTAATTTGTATTGTTTGCGTTTAAGCAAGTTTGAGCCGTATAACGGAAGTGCTCAGTCCGACATGCAGTTAAAAGCTACTTGATCCCGTCGAAACCAGGTCAGCCCCATGAGTGACATTATAGCAAAGTTTGCATTTTTAAAGCGTTAATTTTTAAAAGATTAGTAAAAGTCAAAATATAATATACTCCTATGATTAATACAGATCTAAATGCTCAAGAAATAGCATCAGCTTGAGAGATTAACAACTTGATAAGCTAAGGAAATAACTCTTTGAAATTGGTATTTTAAACTATGCAAAAAAGCATCTTCAAACTTATATTAGTGTTCTTTTTACTTTCTATAAGTAGTGCCTTAGCAAAACAGATCAACACTTTTATAGAAAAAACTGATCCAAAAATCATTGAATTAACACAAGATCAAAAAAACTATCTTAAAGAGAAAAAAGTCATAAAGATGTGTGTAGATCCAAACTGGATGCCACTTGAGAAGATTGAAGATGAAAAGCACATAGGAATCTCTGCTGACTTTATAAGGCTGATCTCTCAAATGATTGAGACTCCAATTGAGTTAGTTCAAACACAAGAGTGGTCAGAGTCTTTAGCAAAAGCAAAAAATAGAGAGTGCGACATCTTGACACTCACTCAAGCAACACCTCTAAGAGAAAAATATCTTAACTTCAGTACACCGTATGTCACCACTCCTTTGGTTATAGCCACAAAAACAGGTGTTGCTTTTTCAAGTAATCTTGAGAAGATCAAAGAAAAATCATTGGGGGTTGTAAAAAACTACTCAACATATGAAATACTAAAAACAAAATACCCAGATATAAATCTAATCGAGGTTGAGTCTTTACAAGAGGGTTTTGCATATGTAGATCAAGAGAAGATTTTTGGATTTTTAGACAATCCTATAGTTATTAACCATGAGATACAAAAAAATAAAATGAGTGACAATATCAACATCACTGGGCAGTTTGCAGACAAGTTTAATCTGAGCATAGCTTCTAGAAATGATGAGCCAATACTCCATGAGATCCTAGAGTTAGCACTTCAGTCAATAGATGATAAAACTACAGAAGAGATCTTGAGTAAATGGAACAATATTAAGTATGAAATAAGAACAGACAATGAAAGACTTATACAGTTGATATTTTTTATTTTAGTTCTAGCTAGTGTATTTATATACTGGAATCTTAAACTAAAAGAAGAGATAAAGAGCAAAGATTTAGCTCGACAACAGCTAAAAGAGAGTGAGGAGAAATTTAGAACTCTTTTTGATATTGCTCCTGTACTTTTAAATGCTTTTGATAAAGATAGCAAAATAATGCTTTGGAATAAAGAGTGCCAAAAAGTTTTTGGTTGGAGTTTTGAAGAGATTGAAGATTCTAGTGATCCTCTAAAACTTTTCTACAAAGACTCTAACGCATATCAAGAAGTTCGATCCTCTTTTTTGAGTCAAGAGTATGGAATTTTTAAAGAGTGGCATCCTCAAACAAAAAGTGGAGATCTACTTAGTATAATGTGGGCAAATGTAAAACTTCCAAATGATGAGATTATTAATATCGGCTATGATATAACAAATCAGCGTAAAAATGAGCAGAGATTAAGAGATGCAAAGCATGAATTACAAGAGTTAAACAACTCACTAGAAGTAAGAATAAAAGATGAGATAGAAAAAAGTACAAAACATCAAGTAATGCTTATGCATCAAAGTAAATTAGCTCAAATGGGAGAGATGATTGAAAACATAGCTCATCAGTGGAGGCAACCACTAGCGCAGATAAACTCTTATGTGCTTTTGATAGATCTAGCACTTGGCGAGCATAAACAAAAAGATGCAAGTTTAGAAGATAAACTTCTTGAGATAGAGTCACTGACTGCTTATATGTCAAAAACCATTGATGACTTTAAAAACTTCTTTCATCCAAATAAAAATAAAAGTACCTTTGAGATAAAAGAAGCGATTGAGAAATCTTATGACATTGTCAAAGGTTTGATAAAGATAAACCATATAAAAATAAAGATAGATCTAGAAGAAGGTTTAGAAAGTCATAGTTACTTAGAAGAGCTGCAACAAGTTATTTTAACTATTTTAAACAATTCTATAGATGCTTTAATCTCAATGAAGATAAAATTTCCAGAGATAGTTATAAAAGCTTATGAAAAAGATGATGAGATTTTTATAGTCATAGGCGATAATGCACGAGGCATTGAAGAAGAGATAATTGAAAAAATATTTGAACCTTACTTTACAACAAAACACAAGTCACAAGGAACAGGTTTGGGCTTATATATGGCGAAAATGATTATAGAAAATGGATTTTTTGGTCAGCTCTTAGTTGAAAACAACTTAAACGGGGCTTGCTTTACAATCCAAATTCCAAGTGTAAAAGAGTAGTTATGCATAGTTTATATCCGTATAAAATTTTATTTGTTGAAGATGAAGAAGCTACACGAGTAAACTATGTAAGTTATCTTAAAACACTTTTTTGTGAAGTTTATGAGGCTGATGATGGAGAAAAGGCATACACGCTTTATAAAGAAAAAAAACCAGACATTATGATTATAGACATAAATATACCTAAGATAAGTGGTTTGGAGTTACTTAAAAAGATAAGAGAAAATGACTACAAAACTAAAGCCATAATGCTCACAGCACATACAAAAAAAGCTTTTTTGCTAGATGCAGCATCTTTAAAACTTACAAAATATCTTGTAAAGCCTATAAGTAGGAAAGAGCTAAAAGATGCACTAAACTTAACCATAAATGAGTTGTCTAAATACAGTATTTTAACTATCAAGAAGATAGATCTTTCTGATAATTATTCATGGAACAATGAACTAAAAGAACTTAGGCATCATAGCTCTCTCATAAAGCTTACAAGTAAAGAGCGAAGCCTTTTAGAGCTTCTTTTTTCTCATAAAAATAGGGTCTTTACCTATGATGAGATTTTTGAATATGTGTGGGATTATGAAGATGATGTAAGCTTAAATGGCTTAAAAAATATGGTAAAGAGATTAAGAAAAAAACTTCCAGAGGATTTGATCATCAACATCTTTAATGAAGGCTATAAAGCTAGTTTTTAACTCTATGCTTTATAGTCAAAATAGTCCACAAATTAAGAGCAATCATAATGAAAATAGATAAAATCATAAACGTATTTGAATTGCTAAAGTAGTAAGCTTGAAGCTTTATAAAACTTGTTTGAAAGATAACCCCTAAAAAAATTATTGATAAAATAGTGAAAAAGACTGAAGAGACTCTATCAAAAATTTTAAACTTCATCGAATCATTAAACCAAAACAACCAAGCAATAGCTGAAGTGTAGATAAAGCAAAAAAGATAGTATATGAAAATTCTAGCGCTTGTATTGTACTCGATATAAGTGAAGATGATAAAACCTATAAAAAAAGTAATAATAGGGATGAGATATCTGTTGTGCCAGATAGGTTCTTTGTTTGTGATAGCTTTTGTAGCTAGATATAAACTAAGCGTTCCCGCTCCAAAGAGAGTGTTTGCTATGACTATGGATAAAAAGTCTGGGATTTGATTTCTTAAGATAAAACCAACAAAACCGATGAAATGCAGGAGTATAAAGAGTGTAAGGTATTTTATTGCACTATTTTTTGGATTTTGTTTGTACTTAAATAGCGTGATGATCGACACCAGTAGCAATATAACTGTACTTGCAATAAAGAGTGTTTTAACATCTAACAAGTGAGATCCTATGAGTATTATTTGTGTGAATTTTATCTAAAGGGAGTTAAAGATGTATTGAAACTAAGTGTTTATTTTAAAATTGATACTTTTGAGATACTAGTAAAATCTACAATGTATATAAATTATTTTAATAATGAATACCTTGGAGAGACAAGTAAATGAAAGTAATGTTGTATAGCGAAGATATAACACTTTTAAATGAGTGGCAAAAGAAGATCACTCTATTTAAAAGCGAAATTATAGAAGAGATCGACAAACTTCATTTATACAAAAATACTCTTGTTGTTTTAGACTACGCCTCTTGCTACAGAGATCTCTTAAAACTTATAAACACAGCTAAAAAACAAAACATAAAAATTTTACTACTAGAGAAAACACCTAACTTTGACAAAGGAAAGTATGTTCTAGATCTAGGTGTTTACGGTTATGGAAACACACTAATGAGTAGAGTTTTTCTGGACTCCGCACTAGAGACTATAACTAAAGAAATGGTCTGGATCTACCCTGAGTTTACTACCTCACTTATAAGAGGTTTTTCCAAAGAAAAAGCTATGCCAGATCATCT
Source organism: Sulfurimonas sp. (assembly GCF_023228785.1). Classification (GTDB taxonomy): domain Bacteria; phylum Campylobacterota; class Campylobacteria; order Campylobacterales; family Sulfurimonadaceae; genus Sulfurimonas. The sequence goes on along the minus strand of NZ_JALOAN010000005.1, from coordinate 2,816 downwards.
TACTCAGCTACTAACATCAAGAGAGTTAGATATTGCGCTACTTATAAAAGATGGTTCAAGTAACAACGACATTTGTGAACATCTTGGGATCTCCATTAACACAGTTAAGTCTCACATAAAAAACATTTACGAAAAACTAAGCATAAAAAACAGACTCTCTTTGTCTCTTTTGTTTAAAAACCAAAAAGAAACTGCACCACTCTAAAGTGTGATAGTTTTAAAAAACAGATAGATATAAAATACCAAAATCTAAAAAAGTTAGGAAATAACATGGCTCAAATAATTGGAACTATAGGCGAAGCAAACGGTAAGTTTTTTGCAAAAGATGCACAAGGAAACTTAAGAGAGTTAGAAGTTGGCGATGAGATCTATGCTGGAGAAAGTGTAGTCCCAGATGCTAAAAACCAGACTAACGCAACTATATCTATAGTGCCAAGAACTGCAGGAGAGACTATAGTCTTAAACTCTAGCGGTGAACAACTACTTGATGAAACACTTTTAAATGTTGGCTTAGACAACGAGGAAGTAGCTTTTGAGCCCGACACACTAAATGAAGCACTCGCTTTAAATGATCTAGATCCAGCTGATGAGAGTACATATGATGAAGTACCCTATACTCAAGAACCACTTATTATAGAAAGTGATAGATCTCAAAATGATAAGGTTGCAAAAAGTAAAGATTCGCAATCTATGGTCTCACTAAGAGATGGAGACAGCACAGACATTGTTAGTGATCTTAGAAAAGCTGAGTGGAATGATGGAAATAAAGAGCCTATATTTAGAGGTGACATAGAGTTTGAAGAGAGTTTAGATGCAGGATTGTTAAACACTCAAAGAGTAGAGCCAGTTCAGACAAATGATGTCCCAGTAGCAGTTGATGATGCTAGAGTTATTGTAAAAGAGGGTGGAAATAGCGTAACTGGACAAGTTCTTACAAATGATATCCCAGGCAGAGATGGACTAACTACAGGTAAAGAGCTTAAAGAGTTTACATATAATTCAGTTATTAGAACTTTTGATGATGCAAATCCAACTTATACTATAAATGGAACTACCTTAGGAGATTTAACAGTAAACAGAGATGGAACTTGGGAGCTAGATCCTACTGGAATTACAATAGCAACTCATACTGAAGATAGTTTTACTTACAAGATAGTAGATAGTGATGGAGATATCTCAAATAGTGCTAAACAACCTTTAATAATGTTTGACGCAGATGTTGCTACAAGTATTGTCACTACCACTACAGAAGATACAAATAAGCTTTTAGTTTTAAATGATACTTCTGGTGATGTCAAGATTAAAGATACATCATCAACTTCTGAAAAAACTCTAGCTAAAAATGAATCTATAAATATAACAAGAGCTGATGGCGAAGTAGTTGGTAAAATCACTAACAATGGAGATGGAACAGTAACTTTTACTCCAAGTAAACACTATTGTGGAGAAGATGCAGAATTCTCTTATGAAGTAACAAGAAGTGATAACACAACCATAGTAAATGACAGTGTAAAAATTACAGTTACTCCAGTAGCTGAGAATAAAACTACTGATACAAATGGCGATGCACACTATGATGTAATAACTCAAGGCGATAAAAATTATGGCACCATCACAGAGAGCTCAAGTTATGGCTATATATCATTAAGTGCATTGAGTGTTACAAATGAAGACGATAGAGGAAATACAACAAATCCTTTTGCATCTGAGATAACAACTGTAAAACTAAGTGGTGTGCCAGTAGGTTTTAGATTTAAATACCATGATGGAACAACTGATCATGAATTTACGGTTGCTGATGTAAATGTTGGAGTAACTATTCCTTTTGAATATATCTCAACGCTAGAAGTAAAACCTACAAACTTTTTTGCGGGAGAGATAAAGATAGCGATGCAAGTTATTACCGTCGATTGCGAAGGTGGTGCACCTGCGCAGCAAGATACAAGTATCTCGCTTCCTGATTATTTGGTTATCAATGTAACTAATGTAGCAAATGGTATTGAAGCGTTAAATGCTGCTCAAGCTACAGGATTTGAAGATGCAGGAAGGGCAAATGGAAACACGAGTAAAGACTCGAATTCTGGAGATATAACAAACCCTCAAAATGGAATAAATTTAAACATAACAGCTACAACAACAGATACAAGTGGAAGAGAAACTGTAACTGCGATGATAGACAAGATACCTGATGGTGGAGCGATATACTATAGTGATACTAATGGAACTATCACAATAGATAAAGATGGAGTGGTAAGTGGAACTAATCCAAATGTAACTGTTTTACTTAACAATGCTGATGACACGTGGAAGATAAATATAGAAGATTTTAAAAACACTGCCCCACTAAAGTTTATACCGCCACACAATAGCAACGAAGATTATAGCTTTGAAGTAACTGCATTTACTAGAGATGGAAAAAGTTATTCAAGCACAACTGATCCTAAAACTATTACCGTTACAGTTGATGGTGTAGCAGATATCCCAGTTCATGATGATTTTAAAAAGTTAGATGCAGATGAAGTTGTCAATGCTGATATATCAAAAAACATTTATAGTGATGTTGTTATAGAAGACAACTCAAACACAAGAAGTGGTGCGACCATCTCATTTGCTGAGCTATACAAAGAGCCAGGGGTTGCTTCTTATGATGATGATTCTGAGAAGTTAAGTATAGTTATTACAGGTCTTGCAACGGGATTTAGCGTCCAAGATGCAGCAGGAGTATCTTTCAACGGAAAAAGTGCAGCTGCAAGAGAGTGGAGTTTTGATGTTGATAAGATAGATGATATTGTTATACAAACTCCTAAAAACTTTAG
>NZ_JALOAN010000043.1 GCF_023228785.1 Sulfurimonas sp. | reverse complement strand
TAATAATTGTTCAGAGCACTCGATTATTAATTAGATTCTATAGTTATTTACAGATCTCTTCTACTACACTCTTTAAACTCGTCATATCAGAGATATTTAAAGTTGTAAGATCTTTTGCTATTCTTCTGTTTAATCCCTTTAGAGTTGAGCCATTTCCAAACTCTATAGCCAAATCAACATCATTAGATATAGCCAAGATTGATTGCTTATATTTTACAGGTTTTACAAGTTGTTCGCTTAGTAAAGAGACAGCATCTGATTTCGTGCTATACGCCTTTGTTGTAACATTAGAGATTACAGGAGCCTCAAAGCTTTCCTTTATCATACTATTCATCATTGTCTTTAGTGGTTCTTGCGCAGATGCTAAGATCTCACAATGTGACGCTACAGACATGTTTAAAAGTAGTGCTCTCTTTGCACCTGCATCTTTAAAAGTCTGCTCAAGTGAGACTAGATCTGCTTTCATACCAGCAACAACGAGTTGTCCATCTTGATTGTAATTTGCAGGCCATACTTTTTTACCCTCTTTTTGTGCATCTGTACAAATTGACTCAACACTTGCATCATCAAGTCCTACTATTGCCATCATTCCAGCTTCTATTGTTTGACAAGCTTTTTGCATATATGCACCACGGTTATGCACAAGTTCTACAGCATCTACATAGTCTATAGCTCCACTTGCACAAAGAGCTGAGAACTCTCCTAATGAGTGACCTAAAAATAGAGTCGCTTTAACATCAGGGCATGCATCTTTAAAAAGTCTGAAAGCTATCATCTGTACTAAAAGAATAGCAGGTTGGGTGTAAGCCGTTTGGTTGAGTTTTTCATTCTCCTCAAATATGAGTTCTTTAAAGTCAACACCAACTCTCTGTGAAGCTTTTTCAAACATCTCTCTAGCTAGATCTGAGTTCTCATAGAAGTCTCTACCCATGCCAACTGCTTGGCTACCTTGTCCTGCAAATATCATTGCTATGTTACTCATAAAATCACCTTTTATTTAATATTGAAATTATAGCTAAGTTGTTTATATCTTCAAAAAATTATTGAAAAATTCCATCATGATTGAATGTTTGTGCTGTGTGAGTACTAAGAAAATTATAATTAGAGAGGGCTCTTACTAACACTAGCCTCTCTAAAGATTAGAGAGTTAATGCTAAGTATTTTTAATGTATTGTAGTTTAAATGTTTGTCTTAAATACTAAATATGTATATTAATCACAACCACAACCAGTATCTCCGCCACTTCCACAACAACCATCTTCTTGCTTGTTCTCAGCAGGGATTCCAGACATTGCTTCTTCAGCAGATGCATCTCTAACATTGTTGATAGTTACGCTAAACATTAGATCTTTACCAGCTAAAGGATGATTAAAGTCTATAATAACGCTCTCAGTTCCAATCTCTTGAACTACTACTTGAACAGTTCCGCCATCTTCACCTTGACCATAAAGAGTCATTCCTACTTCAAGTTCTATTCCAGCAAATTGGTCTTTAGGAACTTCTTGTTTAGCATCAGGATTGTGAACTCCATAAGCATCTTCAGCTTTTACTAATACATCACCTTTTTCGCCTATAGCCATATTTTGTATTCCAGCTTCTAATCCTGGGATAATTTGACCTTTACCAAACATAAAAACTAATGGTGCAGCACCAAGGTTTGAGTCTACTACTGTTTCACCATCACGAACTTCATATTCTAATGATACTATTTGATTTGTTTCTATTGCCATAAATAAGCCTTTTTTAAATTTTTTTGGATTTTAACATAAGTTAAACAATATTACCAAATCTGCGTTTTAACTACTTCATCTTACTAAGATTAGTTTTTGCTATACTAGCTTCTTTGGAGTCTGGATATTTTGATATTACGCCTTTGTAAAAGGATTTTGCATTTTTTTCATCAGAGGTCTCTTGCATCGAAATAGCAGTGTGAAGCATAAGTGTAGGCATATAATCAGCTTTAGAGTAGAGTGATGCACTCTTTTTAAAGTATGCGATTGCTTCTGCATAGTTTTTTCTATAGTAATTCATTTCACCTATCATATAGTGAGCTCTTGCAGGTCTATAGTTATTGTCTATGAGATGAGTATAATATTCTATACTCTTTGTATAATGCTTTTTATCATAGTTCTCTTTTGCTAACTTCTCTATCTCTGCATTTGAGATTTTATCAAACTTAGAACTCTTTTTTTCTACATTTTTATTTAACTCTTTTGATACTAACTCTTTAAATTTGTTAAAATCTCCTACTAAAGTATTATATTCTTCTTTAGTAACATATGAAGATTCTATAGCTTCAAGCAAAACATTTGCTTTATCCAGAGTTTGTTTTATCTCTTGAATTTCTAATGCATTCGTTTGAGAGACATCACTAAGTCTCTTTTCGTATTCGCTAGCATTTTCTAACTCTTGATTGCTTTTTGTCTCCAACTCTTGTAAGCTTAGTTTGTTTTCTTGAGCTTTTCTAGTAAGTCCTTCGATAATAGTTTGAAGACCATCAATCCTTTCTCTTAAAGATTCAACTTCATTAGCTTGATTGTTACTTTTTACAACAACTTTGTTTAATTTATCTTTTGTTTGGAGAATAACTTTTTCGCTTTGTGATAAGCCGTAAGGTTGGGGATTATCTAAATTACCAGCACCAAAAGCAGAGGGCTCAGAACTCAGTAATTTTAGAGGCACGATAGCTGCAAAGATTGCAGCTAAATAGATGCTTTTCATTGATTATGGAAGAAGTTTGAAGTCAACACGACGATTTTTTGACCAGCACTCTTGAGTTTTATCAGTACAAACTGGATTACTCTCACCATAACTTACCATTGTGATACGGCTATCACTAACACCTTCAGAGATAAGTGCTTTTTTAACACTAGATGCTCTTTTTAGTCCTAGTGCGAAGTTATATTCATCACTTCCCCACTCATCACAATTACCTTCAAGTTTAATAGTAAAAGCACTAGCAGCATCTTTTGCTACAGCTGCACTGCTTGTAACTTTATCTTGCATATCAGCACGGATATTAAACTTATCAAAGTCAAAATATACAGTTGAAAGATCTCTCTCTAAGTTTGCCATATTCATCTCATTTGAATCTGAGCTTGACATTGCATTTTCATCAATAGATGAATCTTCTGCAGAAACAACTTCTGTTTTTACAGTTTCAACTTCTTGAGCTACTACAACTTCTTGGACCTTCTCATCAACTACTGGTTCTTTATCAGCACACCCACTAAAAACTAAAAGTGCCATTGCAACACTTGAGATTATGATTTTTTTCATATTTATATACCCTTGATTTAAAATTACTATGATTGTACCAAAAAAAAAGTAATAAACTAGTATATAGAGCTAAAAATTGCTAATTTGCTCTATAAATGTTGTTACCAATCCATCGCTTGTAGTCTTCCATATTTAAGTGGAAATAGATAATTTTTATTATGATTGAGTCTTATGATCCCAATAGAGCTTTGTGATTTATAGTTTTTAATAAAAAGTATCGCATCACCATCTATAGAAAATTTAGGAAACTCGTTTACACCTGTAGCAGTAAGCCTTCTTATAAAATCTGTTTTAGTAGAAATTAGATGCAAATTAAACGTATTTGCAGAAAAAGCATTTGAGCTCTCTCTTGATTTGTAAACTATATAATCTCCGAAAGTACTTGATGCTGAGTTGCTTTTACCATAATAGACCATCTGTTCTACACTACGACTTCCTATCTTTTTAGAAAAAATATTTGGATAACCTAATCTGCCTGAGACAAATACTATGGTCTCATCATCTAAAAACTGACCATTTACATCTATACCACCATAGTTAGTAAGCTTTTTACTTTGAGCTGAAGCTACATCGTAAAGATATACATCAGGCTGACCATCGGGTGCCATAGTTAACAGCAATCTATTTGAATCTCTACTAACATCTGAACACACCATCATTCCGTCTGAAGAAATTATAGATTTACTCTTACCTGTTTTTATATTTACATGCTTTAGCGTTGGTTTTTTACTATCTAATGATGTATAATAAAATGCATCTTGATTTTTATTTGCCCATTTTGGAAAAATATTAAACCCACCTTTTATTACAGTATGTTGATATGCTAGAGTATAGTCTGAAATAACTATTTCTGTTTTTTGCGGAGCTACTACCCTTGAGAAAATCACTCTTCGCTTCATCCATTCAACTGATGGAGCTTGCATAAACTCATTTATATCGTAAGCGATAGTGTGAGCCACAAACATAAAAACATTTTTTCTATTGATCTTGTACTGCTTTGTTAAAACAATTTTTTCTTTATTTATAAGTTTTAACTCAATATTTAGAGCACCAACATCATCTTGAAACATCTTATATCTCAACACATAGTCCATATCTTTGTTTTCAACCATCACACTCGTATCATTAAAATGAGTTTTACGGTGATGTCTATCTACATTAAAGAGAGATAAAACATTCAAATCAGCGATAATGGTTTTAAAAAAACTATCTTTAAATGTGTTGTCATAGCTTATAGATGAGTCTTCAACTGCTATGCTAGGTAGAGATTCTACTTTTTTTATAACCTCTATAGTAGCATCTCCTGCATACGAGATACCAAACACAAATAAAAAAATCAACAATATTCTCAAAATCACTCCTTAGCTTTTAAAACTATAGTATAAGTACCAGATTTATTTTGCGGGTTTATAGGAAATAAAACCCATAAAAGTCTGTTTTTAATCTTATCACTCTCTTCATTTAACGCACCATTAGCAGAGTAAGTTAAGATTCTAAAATCAATAACTTTTCCAATAGAGCTCAACTCAATGACCGCTTTGACACTATGTCCTTGAGTATTTGAAGGTGGGAAAAAGTTCTGGTATACTAAAGCCTGAATTTTAGCAAAATATTCATTAACCGCATCAGCACTTGAGTCTTTTTGCGAATCTTCACTATTTTTCACCATATCATTAGCTAAAACTTTTTGAGAACTTTTACCTGTTGTATCTTTATCAATTATTTTAGACTTTTTAGCAATCTCTTGAAGTCTTTTATTATCAATTTTCTCTTCTTTTGGTTTTATTTTTTTAACATCTTTAGTCCAAACATCACTAAACAGTTCATCAATATTTATCTCTTTTGACTCAACTGGAGTTACTTGTTCTTCCTGTTTTTGAGGTATCGTTTTTGTACTTTTTTGCACCTTTGGTGTTTCTAGGGATATAGATATATAATTATCTTTTTTTAATGCAAATGCATCAATTTTAGAGTTTGAAAAAAGGGTTTGAATGATCAATAGCAAAAAGAAAGTAAAAAGTGACAATGATATAAGACCACTAGTGTAAAAGTAAGTGTTGTTACTATCCATTTGTAGCTAATGAAACCTCAGAAAAACCTGCTTGTTTTACAGCAGCTAAGACTGACATAACAACACCATAGTCCAAAGTTTTATCTGCACTTATAAGTACAGTAGCTTTTAAATCTAATTTTTTAGAATAAAGAAAGAAATTATCCATAAATTCATGAAGTTGATAATTGTCTTTATTTATTTTAACATTTTGCTCTTTATCTATTGAGATGTGAACAGGTGGGATTTCAGATAGTTGTTTGCTCAAAGAGCCTTGTGGAAGCTTGATACTCTCTTCATATACAATGTTTGGAGCGATAACCATTAAAATGGCTAATAAAACTAACATTACATCCACAAGTGGAGTAATGTTTAGTTCAGGTTTGTCTTCAAAATCATACATAAACTTTAGCTCTCTAGTTATTTTTTCTAGCTAAGATAGCTTCACTTTGCATCTGAATAAATCCAACAAGTTCAAATGAACTTCTTTTTAAGATCTGATGGTAAGTATATGCAAATATAGCAACAAAGATACCGGCTGCAGTTGCTATTAGGGCATCTGAAACACCACTTGAGATGATAGACATACTTCCACTACTTTGACCTATATGGGTAAAAGTATCAAGTATAGATACTACAGTTCCAAAAAGTCCTATAAAAGGAGTAGTAGATGCAAATACAGACAAAAGCGATAGACCTTTTGTAGCCTCTTTTGTAGCTGCTAAGAGTGCAAGATCTAAAATCTCTTTATTTACATTTGATCTTGTTTTTATAAAGTTATTTAAAAATGAGCTGTCACTAACAGATGAAGCTCCCATAAGAAGTGACTCTAGTGAGTTACTTTCAATTTTAAGCCAGTTATTTATAGAGAAGTAGCGATAAAAAAATACCCAGTTTAAAACTATAAAGTATATTGACAAAAGAGCCAATACACCTAAAGTTACTGGGTGACTTTTAAGATAAAAGTCAATTAGATTATTAATCATATACTATAACAATCTTCTAGCTGCTGATTCTATTCTAGCTGTAGCAGATGCTATTGCTGGATTTGAGTCTGCAATATCATTGATAAGTTGCTTAGCATCTTCTAGAGCATTAGCAACAGCACTTTCACTATCACCACGAATAGCAACAGCACCTTCAACCAAGACAATAACTTTGGTTTCATCAACCTGAACTACACCCCAGTTTATTAAGATTGATTCAACTGTTTTATCATCTTTTTCGATATCTATCACACCAGCCTCTAACAAAGTTGTTAGAGATGCGTGATGTGGTAAAACACCAAATTCTCCCTCTTCACCTGGAAGAGTTACGCTAACGACGACATCGTTAAAGATTTCACCATTAGGAGTTAGGATTTCAAGTTTTAACTTATCCATTACGATCCTTTAGTATTGCGAGTTATTTTTTTTGCTTTGCATCTTTTTCAATTGCCTCATCCATACCACCAACCATATAGAATGCATTTTCTGACATATCATCATAGTCACCATTTAAGATTCCTTTGAATCCTTTAATAGTGTCTTCTAATGATACATATTTACCAGGAGAACCTGTAAATACTTCTGCAACAAAGAATGGTTGAGATAAAAATTTCTCAATTTTACGAGCTCTCTCAACAACATTTTTATCATCTTCACTAAGTTCATCCATACCAAGAATTGCAATAATATCTTGAAGGTCTTTGTACTTTTGAAGTGTTTGTTGAACACCACGAGCTACATTATAATGCTCTTCACCTACAATTTGTGGATCTAGAAGTCTTGAAGACGAATCAAGTGGATCAACTGCAGGATAGATACCTTTTTCAGCAATTTTACGGTTAAGAACTGTAGTTGCATCTAAGTGAGCAAAAACAGAAGCTGGAGCAGGGTCAGTTAAGTCATCTGCTGGTACATAAACAGCTTGAACTGAAGTGATTGATCCATTTTTAGTTGATGTAATTCTATCTTGCAATGCACCCATTTCACGAGCTAGAGTTGGTTGATAACCAACAGCTGATGGGATACGGCCAAGAAGTGCAGACATCTCAGAACCTGATTGTGCAAAACGGAAGATATTATCAATAAACATTAAAACATCAAGATTTTGTTCATCTCTAAAATACTCAGCCATAGTAAGACCAGTAAGAGCGATACGGTTACGTGCTCCAGGAGGCTCACTCATTTGACCATAGCACAGTGCAACTTTATCTAATACATTGGAGTCTTTCATCTCATGGTAAAGGTCATTTCCTTCACGAGTTCTCTCACCAACACCAGCAAACACAGATAGACCATCATGACCCATAGCAACGTTGTGAATAAGTTCCATAATAATAACTGTTTTACCGACACCAGCACCACCAAATAGTCCAACTTTACCACCTTTTGAATATGGTGCTAAGAGGTCAACAACTTTGATACCTGTTTCAAACATCTCTGTAGTAGTTGACTGATCAACTAGAGCTGGAGGCTCACGGTGTATAGACCAAGTAGGAGCATCACTAACTTGCTCACCACCATCAATAGTCTCACCAATAACATTAAAAATACGACCTAGTACTTTCTCTCCAACTGGAACTTTAATAGGTGAACCTGTAGCAGTAGCTTCCATTCCACGAATTAAACCTTCACTCATATCCATTGCAATTGTTCTAACGCGACCATCACCTAAGTGAGCCGCAACTTCAAGTACTAAACGTCTTTTAGTACCTTCTAAATCTATTTGAACTTCAATTGCTTCGTTAATTATAGGAAGATAACCATTAAAATCAACATCAACAACTGGGCCCATAACCTGGCTTATTTTACCAATCATATTTTTCTCCATTATTTCATAGACTCCACACCACTTATAATCTCTATAAGTTCTGTAGTAATAGCTGCTTGTCTAGCTTTATTATATTTTACATTTAGTGACTTAACCATATCTTTAGCATTGTTAGTTGCTGTATCCATTGCTTGCATTCTAGAACTGTGCTCAGCCGCAACTGAATCTATAAGTGCATAATACATTGCATATTTTACATATCTATTAACTAAAGAATCCAACATATGCTCTTCATCTTGAGCTTCAACTTCTAACATTGAGTCTCTTATTTCATCACACTCAAAATCTGTAGTATCAACAGGTAGTATATTGCTAATATGTAACTCTTGAGTTATCATATTTTTGTATCCATTATAAACAATACGAAGACCGTCAATTTTGCCATCTTTATAATCTTCAATAGAACTCATAATGAATTCATCAGATCTTACTTTGTCAGGTTTTGAGCTTAAATTTGCAACTTCATCAAAAAGTTCAACTTCATTGTATTTAAAAAACTCAATACCTTTTTTACCGATTCCGCGAAGACGCACTTTTACATTTTTCTCTTTATACTCTGCTATTAGTTTTTTAACAGCTTTAATAGTTTGAATATTAAAACCACCACATAAACCTTTATCAGCAGTTACAAAGACAATATCAACAATTTTAGGATTTTCAATCTCTGTAAAACATCGATTTTCAATTCCTCCGATTCTATTGCATTTAATGCGTCCAGCTATTTCGGCAATAACCTGATTCATTTTTGCAGCGTAAAGACGAGAGCGTTTTGCAAGCTCCTCAGCACGACGAAGTTTTGCAGTAGATACAAGTTTCATCGCACGAGTTGTCTTTTGAGTGTTAGTAACACTCTTTATCTGTCTTTGAATATCTTTCAAGTTTGCCATAAAGTTTTCCTTATGCTACTACAAAAGTAGATTTGAATTCTTCAAGTGCTTTGATTAGTAGTGCTTTTGTATCATCATCTACTTTTAAAGTGCTTCTGATACTCTCAAAAATTTGAGGATAACTAGCCTCAATAAATGGATATAACTCAGCTTCAAAACGAACAACATTTGATGGATCAAAATCATCTAAGAATCCTTCGTTACCAGCAAAAATGATAGCAACTTGTTTCTCAGCTGAAAGTGGAGAAAAAGGTCCCTGTTTTAGAACCTCTACCATTCTTTGACCACGCTCAAGTTGGTTACGAGAAGTCTCATCAAGATCAGATGCAAACTGTGCAAATGCTTGAAGCTCACGATATTGTGCAAGGTCAAGACGCAGAGTACCAGCAACTTGCTTAGTAGCTTTGATCTGAGCAGCACCACCAACACGAGAAACAGATAGACCAACGTTGATAGCTGGACGAACACCAGAGTTAAATAGCTCAGTCTCCAAAAAGATTTGACCATCTGTAATAGAGATAACATTTGTTGGAATATATGCCGCAACATCCCCAGCTTGTGTTTCAATAATTGGAAGTGCAGTAAGTGAACCAGCACCTTTTTCATCTGAAACTTTAGCAGCTCTCTCTAAAAGGCGAGAGTGGATATAAAAAACATCACCAGGATAAGCTTCACGACCTGGAGGACGACGAAGAATAAGTGACATTTCACGGTATGCAACTGCATGCTTACTTAAATCATCATATACGATTAGACCATGTCTAGCGTTATCACGAAAGTATTCACCCATAGTAACACCAGTATATGGAGCTAAAAATTGAAGTGCAGCAGCTTCAGATGCAGTAGCAGATACGATTATAGTATATTCCATAGCACCATGCTCTTCTAGACGACGAACTATCTGAGCTACAGTTGATTCTTTTTGACCAATCGCAACATATACACAAGAAACACCATTACCTTTTTGGTTAATGATAGCATCTAGTGCGACTGTTGTTTTACCAGTTTGTCTGTCACCAATGATAAGCTCACGTTGACCACGACCAATTGGAACTAGTGCATCAATAGCTTTAATACCAGTAGCTAATGGCTCATGAACAGATTTTCTATCCATAATTCCAGGTGCTTTTTCTTCAACAAAACGAATTTCTGTTGTCTCAATTGGACCTTTACCATCTATTGGCTCACCTAGTGCATTAACAACACGACCTAAAAGAGCATCTCCTACTGGAACTTTAAGAAGCTTACCAAGTCTTTTAACACTCATGCCTTCTTTTAAGTTTACTCCAAGACCAAGAATAACAATACCTACGCTACTCTCTTGAAGGTTCATAACTAAACCTCTAGTCCCCTCTTCAAACTCTACCATCTCTCCAGCCATAACGTTGTTAAGTCCGTAAACTTGCGCAACACCATCAGCATAAGAGACAATCTTACCTGTCTCATTTATATCAACACTTAGTTCAAAGTTATCGATACGCTCTTTTATTATTGAGCTGATTTCATCAGCTTGTATTTTTGCTACCACTATTTTTCTCCTCTCGTTGAAAGTTAAATTGCTTTTATTATATGTTGTATAATTTGATCGTTGATTCTTGTTTTAGAGAAGTTAATCTCTATCCCTAAATCTTCAACATCCACTTTGATACCATTAAAGTTATCTTTAACAAAATCTAATGAAATGTTCGAATCAAACTTTTTACTTAAACCACTGCTTAAATCTTTTATGACTTTTGCATCTAAATCGCTATCACTATAAACACGACCTTTGTAAGTTTTATTTGTATGGGCTGTATCTTTTCTCATTGATTCAGCTATGGCTGGAATAATTTCTATACGCTTCTTCTCAACCAACAACTTAATCAAAGAGTCAATAGCACTAGAATTAGCAGGCTTTACACTCGCTAAAAGAATATCTAGTTTTTGCTCTTTACTTACATTTGAACTATTTATAATTTCAATAAACTTAGCATCTTCAAAAGACTTCGCTAGAGTATCAAAAAGTAAAGTTGCATTTTGCATTGACTCAGAATCAAGTCCCTCTTTAAAAGCTTTTATATATCTTTTTGCTATCAATTCTTCCATCTATGCCACCTTCTTTAAGATAACATTAGCCATAGCTTCTTTGTCGAAACTCTCACTACTTTGACTTAGCACTTCATTTAGCACACTCTCAACAACACCTCGAACCATTCTTCTTTGTTCAAACTCCATCAATGATGCACTTTGTTTAGCTATATTTACTAAATCTGATTCACACTGAAGCATAATGTTGTCATTTAAAACCTTGTTTTCTTTTTTTGAAGCAGTAACTAATCCTTCTGCAAACTTTTCAGCTTCAGAAATTTTAGTGAGTGCCTCTTTTTTAAGATTTACAGATTCGTTTAACTTATCTTGTACCTTTTGCAACTCATCAGCTATACCTTGGCTTCTAGCAGCAAAGTAATTTTTAGCAGGTTCGGCTACAAGGTACCAAATAAGCCCAAAAAATAGCAAAAAATTTACTGTTCTTTGAACGATATCAGTCCCCCCACCTTCTGCACCACTAGATGCTAATGCATAAGTTGATATCATCATAATTAAAAGTAAAATTCTACTCACACCACATCCTTATATTTGACTAAATTTAGCTTTAACAGCTTCTTTAAACAATGGAACCTGAGACATTATATCTTTAGTTAATTGTTCTTTAGTTTGCGCAAGTAATTGCTCAAACTCTAAATACTGGCTAGCTAATTCAGCTCGTTTTGCTTCTATCTTACTCTCTGCTAACTCTTTAGCATCTTGTATAACTTTCTCTCTTAGGGCCGCAGCTTCTAGTTTGGCATTTGTAATTATTGATTCAGCTTTTGAATTAAGTTCGTTGATTTCATCATCATTATTGCCAACTTTTTGCAAATCTTTTTTGATGTCATCATCTCTTTTATTCATAAAACTAAATAATGGATTATATAGCCAACTATTAAGAACGGCGATTAGTGAAAGAAATACAACAAATGTAGCTAAAAGTAGTATCGGATTTATATCTAACATAGCACCTCCTAAAAGTTGCGTGATTATACTATTAGAAAATTGAAAGGATAGTTAAACTAAAAAAAAATTTAAAAGAATTTTGTAAATTTTACAAACTTTGTAAAATTTTTACATGATTATGAGGCTTTTATGAGATATATTTTAAAAAATCGTTAACTTGACTCTCATTGTCAAACTCTATAGTTAGTTTATTATTTGAAGTTTTTACTTTAAGTCCTAAAGAGTCAAATCTATCTTTTATATCACTAAAATCATATTTATTACTTTGACTCTTGATAGAAGCTGGTTTTTTTTCATCTTTCATATCTTTTATGATAGATTCAACTTCTCTAACACTTAGTTTTTGTCCAATGATTGAGTTTACAATAAGTTGTTGCTCTTTTTCATCTAATCCTATTATAACCTTAGCATGACCAGCAGTAATTTTTTTTTCAATCAAAGCTTTCTGAGTCTTCTCAGATAGTTGCAGTAATCTAATAGTGTTTGTTATATGAGTTCTACTCTTGTGTATCTTGTTTGCAAGTTCTTCTTGTGTAACATCATACATCTTGAGTAGTTCACTATAAGCTTCAGCCAATTCAACTGCATTTAGTTCATCTCTTTGGATGTTTTCTATCAAAGCAAACTGACGCATTTTTTGCTTATCTGAGTTTAAAAGGATCGCACGGATAGTCTTAAGCTTTACAAGTTTTGATGCACGAAGTCTTCTCTCACCAGCAATAAGAACATATCCATCAAAATCTTGAGTTACAACTATGGGCTGAAGAAGTCCATCATGCTTTATAGATTCACCCAGTTCTAAAAGTGAACTCTCATCAAAGTGTTTTCTTGGTTGATATGGATTTGGTCTGATGTCTTTAACACTCAGCTCAATAACAGCATCTCTAGAAGATCCCTCATTTTCATAAGCTTCATCCATTTCACCTAAAAGTGCATCTAATCCACGGCCGAGTTTTTGAGACTTCATTATGCTATTATCGTTTGAGCTAGATTTTGATAAGCAATTGAGCCTATTGATTTTACATCATATAGAATTGCTGGTTTTCCAAAAGATGGAGCTTCTGCTAGTTTTACATTTCTTGGTACTACAATATACTGATCTTCTATATCTTTAAATAACTTACCCTTGAAGTGTTGTGATAGATCTGCAAAAACTTGTTTTGAAAGATTGTTTTGAGAACTAAACATAGTTGGCAAAAAACCTTTGATGCTAAGCTTTGGGTTGATCGACTTTCTTACAAGTTTAACTGTATTTAAAAGTTGAGCTAAACCTTCAAGTGCAAAAAATTCACACTGTATCGGAATAATAACTGAGTTAGATGCACAAAGTGCATTTATAGTCATTGGTCCCAGTGCTGGAGGCGAATCTATAATAATATAGTCATAATCTTTTCTAACATTTGCAATAGCTCTTTTTAGAACTAATTCTCTTCCATCTTTATTGTCATTGTCATAGTACTCTTTTTCAATTCCAACAAGACCTATGTTTGATGGAGCTAAATGCAGAGTTGGTAGATCTGACTTTAGGATGATATCTTTTAGTTTTTTTGTTCCAATAAGTACATGGTAAATATTGAACTCATAGTCATTTCTATGGAAACCTAGGGATGTAGTAGCGTTAGCCTGTGGGTCTGAGTCAATCAAAAGCACTTTTTTTTCTGCCACAGCAAGGGATGCAGCTAAGTTAACAGCAGTAGTTGTTTTACCAACTCCGCCTTTTTGATTTGCAATTACTATTACTTCACTCATCTTGTACTATATATCCTCTTACCGTTGTTTATGATTGAACCATCTTCTTGAAGCTCGACATCTTCTAATGGAATTTTTATATTTTTATTATGTGTAAAAAAGTTTTTGTTCTTTGGAAATTCTAACTCATATTTGCTAAAAACTTGCTTCCATGAAATTTTTTCTTCTATTTTTTTGAAATATTTTTTTAGTACTTCTTTTTTATCTACATTTATATCAAGCTTTGCAAATCCTTCTGGAGCTGTTAGTAAATTTAATCCAAGTCCACAAATAAGAGTATTACCCTCAAGATTTGTAATCATACCACCAATCTTTTTATCCTCTATATAGAAGTCATTTGGCCACTTTATCCAAACACAAGATCCTTCTTCAAAAAGCAGAATTTTAAAAATATAAGAAAAATAAATAGATGCAGATTCAAGTTTTAGATCTTGTGGTAACTCATCTAGATCTATAGCAAAAGATAAAAAAAGATTCCCCTTTTGTGAGTTCCAAGTGTTATCTCTACTTCCAACTCCTGCACTTTGAACATCACTTAGTACTGCAAACGGTGCTTTGATCTCTTTACTTTTAATAAGCTTTTTTAAGTAGCTTTGAGTTGAGTCAATCTCTTTAAGATAGAGTATCTTCACAGAAAAGTCTTTGCCCGTTTATGTAAGAGAGTATATCCATCTCTTTTTTTGAAGCGGGTTGAACGCTAAAAATTCTTATGCTTCCACGTCTACAGCCTACAACTATGCTATCTTTTGCAATAGATAAGATGATGCCCTCTTTATTGGTCGAACTATTCTCTTCAAATGATATGTTTTTAAACTTTAACCCATTACTTAGATAGACACCTGGCCAAGGAGTAAATGCACGATATTTATCATAGATCTCTTGTGCATCTAAAAACTCAACTTTTCCATCTTCTTTAGTGATTTTTTTACAATGCGTAGCTTGTGCTTCCTCTTGCTTTATAGCTTCAATTGAATCAAAGTTTTTTAAAATATCAATGGTTAGCTTTGAGGCAACTTCTGTAAGCCTGTCAAAAAGAGACTCAACCATTTCGTCATCTTCAACATTTATGGTTTCTATCTTTAAGATATTTCCAGTATCAAGACCAACATCCATAAGCATTGCAGTTACGCCAGTTTTTTTATCTCCGTGAAGTAGAGTTTGTTGGATTGGACTTGCACCTCTATATTGTGGAAGTATCGATGCGTGAAGATTTATACATGGAGCGTGTTGCAGGATTTCAAGTGGCAAGATCTGACCATAAGCAGCTACAACTATAAAGTCACACTCAATAGCTAAAAGTTCATCTACCACCTCTTGATCTCTTAACCTTTGCGGTTGATAAACTTCTATATTGTGTCTCTGCGCTAAAGTTTTTACTACTGGAGGAGTCATAACTTTTTTTCGCCCCACGGGCTTGTCTGGTTGAGTATAAACTGCTACAACTTCCATATTTGGAGTGTCTATAATTTTATCTAAAATAGCTTTTGCATAAAAGGGTGTACCCATAAATATTATACGCATTATGCTTCTCCTTTAGTAAAAAGTGTACCGCCTATATGTTTACCATCGATCATATAACTCTTAGCATCACTTAGATCAAATCCACTAGATAAGAACATATCAATATTGTGCTTTAGAAGATAAGATGCGGCTTTTAGTTTTGTAACTATGCCACCTGTTGCAAATGTTCCATGAGGAGTAGCTTCTCTGCTTAGTGCACACTCATCAATCTCTTTTACAATTTTTTGTACTTTTGCATTTGGATTTTTATGTGGATCTTCATCATAGTAAGCATCTATATCTGAGAGAATTATTAACAAGTCACTGTTGGTATGTTTTGTCATATAGGCTGAGAGTTGATCGTTATCTCCTACTACAAGCTCTTCTGTAGCTGTTGCATCATTTTCATTTATGATAGGAATAACACCACTACCTAGAAGTGTATCTACTGTATCTTTGATTTTTTTTGTTTCTTCATCTTTGTTAAGGTTTGCAGCAGTAACTAAGATTTGTGAAGTGATAATATTGTGTTTTTGGAACTCTTTAGCATACTTGTGCATCAAAACTGGTTGCCCAATGGAAGCTAGAGCCTGTTTATTTTTTAAGATAGTACGATCTAGCTGAACCTTTGTATATCCAGCTGCAACTGCACCTGAAGAGACTAATAAAACTTCATTTTCTTTTTTTAGCTCTACTAAAAATTCTACTAAAGCTTTCATTCTCTCTTTTGCTATAGAGTCACCCTGCGTTAAAACAGCACTACCAACTTTAACAACTACTCGTCTCATTTTCAGTCTCTATCTACTTGAACTAAGTTAAATAACGCATGTTTTAATGCTGAGATATTTTTTGAAGTAGCCGAAGATATAGGAGCTATAAAGTAAGGTTTAGAACTATCATATCCAAGTGTCTTATCTGCACTTTTTTGTATAAAATAAGGAAGACTATCGTCAAAATCAAACTCACTTTCTTTTGATGCCTCAACTCCCATAAGTTCTATAAAACCATTTACAAGACTATCTACATCTTCTGGTGGTACTACGTCTTGACGTGTTAGTGCTATGGCGAACTTATTTTCACCCAATGTTTTTGAAAAAGATGAGATCTCATCTTTTAGAGTATCGATCTGTTCTTTTAGATCTCTATATGAAGCTAGATCTATCATATATAAAAGGATCTTTGTTCTCTCAATGTGTCTTAAAAACTCAATTCCAAGCCCTTTACCTTCATGAGCACCACCGATAATCCCAGGAATATCAGCCATTACAAATGACTCAAAATCTCCAATATCGACTTGACCTAGTTTTGGTGTAAGCGTTGTAAACTCATAGTTAGCTATCTCAGGTCTTGCATTTGATACTGTTGAGATAAGAGTTGATTTTCCAACATTTGGAAAGCCTACAAGTCCAACATCTGCTATAAGTTTAAGATCTAGCTTTATCTCTCTAGTCTCGCCTTTTTCACCTGGTTGTGCATAAGTTGGTCTTTGGTTTGTAGATGATTTAAAGTGAATATTTCCAAGTCCACCTTTTCCACCTTCTAAAAATTTAATCTCTTGTCCGTCTACTAGCATATCAAGAAGGATTTCGCCACTCTCAGCGTCAACTATTTGAGTTCCAGGAGGCACGATAATGACTTTTTTCTGACCTGATTTTCCACTCATTCTAGAGCCCTCACCAGGTCTGCCACCATCAGCTTTTATGTGCATCTTTTTTTGAAAGTGAGAAAGTGTGTGAGTGTTGTTATCACACTTAAACCATATATCGCCACCCTTTCCACCATCGCCACCGTTTGGACCACCATTTAGTACAAACTTCTCACGACGAAAAGCGACACATCCTTGTCCGCCTTTTCCTGAACTAACTTTTAACTCAACGCTATCTGTAAACAAAGTAAACTCCTTGTTATTATAAACTCGACATTATGAAAAATCGATAGTTTTATAAACTTAAATACTTAAGAACAAACTATTAAATAAAGAGTATATTGTTAAATATTTTATTTATTTAGGTGTTAAACCTAAAAAATCTGAGGGTAAAGATATTTGAGCCGAAGCTCAAATATTTGTGGAATTATGCAGCAGTAACGATTGAAACTTGTTGACGTTTTTTGTCTTTTCTGTGAAAAGTTACAACACCATCAACTAGTGCAAATATAGTATGATCTTTTCCCATACCAACATTTTTACCTGGATGAACTTTAGTTCCTCTTTGACGAATAATGATGTTTCCAGCTACTACAGCCTCTCCACCAAACTTCTTAACACCAAGTCTTCTACCAGCTGAGTCACGATTATTCTGTGTACTTCCCTGACCTTTTTTGTGTGCCATTTCTATCTCCTTAAATTTAGTTCCTAAATTCAAGGAACCATTATATTTTATTACGCAAAAGGAACAAAGTCCCTTTTACTACGCTAACGCTTAGTTTTCTTCAGCAGAAAGCTCGCGCAACTAGTTGCTTTTTAGCTTTTGTTGTTACGCTGCTATTTTCGTGATACGAACACGAGTGAAGT
>NZ_JALOAN010000077.1 GCF_023228785.1 Sulfurimonas sp. | reverse complement strand
GTAGATAAACGCGGTCGAGAACTTTGTAATTACTATGGAGAAGCGGAGCGGAATGTCCCTGGGATGAAGATGGGTTTCAATGTGGCCAGGATATTTAAGGTCAGTAAGAATCCACGGACCGGGAAGAGATATTATACTTCTCTTTGGCATGATGAACGAAAGCTCGTGAAAGCCTGCATAGGTAAAACAGATGCAGCTCTCAAAAGGTTGATGGAAGAATATGATGAGAAACGTGCTAAGAATTCAAAGAAACTCATTCGGGGAGAATTTGAAGATGTTCTTGGGCAGGCGAAGAAAGAAAAGAAAGGTCCGAAAGTCAGTTGGCAAACACAGGCAGCTATGGATAATGCATTTGATAAAGGTGTGCAGTATTGGACTCTTGTTGATCAGGGAGTAAGTCATAAAGAGGCTTTAAAGGATATCCAGATATTAAGCAGCACCTGGTCTAAATGGAAATCGGCTGGTTGGGTCAATCGTGATAAATGCCTCGGACTTAATGCAGACGAATAAAGATAATGTTACCGCGCTCGCTCTGCACGAACAGTAAAACATAGTTGTACATACATGAAATTTTTTCAAACTTTTTTTCTGGAAAAATCCGCGGCCAGGTTCCGGGCGATGGGTATCTATTTATTGTTGAACCGGTATAGACACTAGTAAGAGGCTTTTGCTGAAATGGGATCCTATAATATCATCATGTTTGTTATACTGCTAGTATTCTCAGGAATATCTAGCCTGATGATGATCCTGTTCTCCTCGTCGATCGTTGATACTACTAATTTATTGATAAGTCAGGGTATTTTATCAACGGCCACGGCAAACACCGTAACAACCATTACCTATTTTATTATGGCAAGTCCTGCAATCATGCTGATAGCCATAGTGATCTGGGCCTTATCAAGCAGCATTAATAGAAAAGAAGGTGAGCAGTAATGTTTACATCAGCAAACAGTATGATGGAAGCTCTGGTGATATTCATCAGCTGCCAGATCATGGCGGTATTATTCGCTTTAGTTGGTGGAGCTATTATAGATGTATTTTACAATGCAATGGTCAATAGCGGATTGATGGATATCTCGGGACCATTCGGGAATTTTGATCCGGTGAATATCGATATCGGATTATATTATCTCTTCTGTACATTCATCTGTTTGTATGGAATATTCATCCTGGCCCTGACGATCTACCATAAATATGTTCTGGATGAAGAAGAGGATGAAGATGCAGTATATACAGGTGATGACTATTGATTCAGATCCTGCCAGATTTACCGGGTCTTCTCCTTTGTAACTTTTTACTTTGCTGCAGCCTCCTGTTATCCCTTATCCTCACGATCGCAGCAATTGATGATCTAAAATACCGATATATACCTCCGAGATATTTCTATCCGTTCTGGATCATAGTTTTCATTCCATATCTGTATATTTCCAATTATATGATAGCGATGGGCCTTTGGTGGTTGGTTGTATCAAACATCATACTGATCATATATGCCTATTATCTCGGGAAGAAACATATCATCGGCGGTTCGGATGCCAGAGTATTGATAGCAATGTTCCTGTTATGGCCGTTCGTATTCCCTGCATTATTGGTTGTTCTGATAGCGATCATTTACAAAAAACTTTTTTTTAAATTTGATGAGGAGATCAGAGAAGATTCTAAAAAGAGGGGTGTTCCAGCAGTAGTATTCCTTGCATTAGGTTTCTATCCAATGGTGATAATTGGCGGTATGATATATTACTACTTACTTATTTAAAGATGGAATGCTCATTCAGAAGTAAGGAGTTTATTATTATGCAATCCAGAAAAACCGGCAGAAGGACATCGAGAAAAGTTACGTACTCAAAGCGGAGTCCGGCATACAAGAAATTCACGCAGAAGGTAGCAGAGTATAACAAGCTCGTGTATAAGTATCGGGCCGTCAACAGAAAGCTCAGGAAGACCGCTCTTACTGACACACCAGCAGGCAAGACAGCGAGAACCAAGATCATTAAAGCTTACAACTTATTAGCGAAAAAGGGACAGGAAGTAGACGCAGCGAGATCCGCAGTACTGAAACAAGCCAGGTAAGGTGTACATATGGTATATGTCCCGCCAAAAGCACCTCCTAACATCGTTCTGACGAAAGCGCCCATTAATGGGCCGATCACAGGCAGAGTAACCAATGTATATTCTCCCGGCGGATCTCCTGTTATTCCAATTCAAAAACGAGTGGAGATAGTATCAGAACGGCCGACCCTAATACCTCCCAAAGCACCTGCTAATATTGTTCTGACGAAAGCGCCCACTAATGGACCGATCACGGGGAGAACTATCAGCATCCAGGCACCGGCAGGAGCTAAAGTTATTGTCCCGAAGCAGGTCGATATCACATCAACACCTCCTAAAACAGTAATACCGGAACAGAAGAAGCTCGTTCTGACGAAGGCGCCAACTAATGGGCCGATCGTTGGCGAAACTCTCAAAAATCAGGGTTTACGTACGTTCGGAGGCAAGGTTGTTTCTGAATATGATTTAAAGACGATCAGCTTTTCCGATGTTTTGAAGAAAGATGCAGAGATACGCGCCGCTAAAGGTGATATTATCTCGGCCCTGTATCTTGCTGCTGACGATCCTAAGGTCGTTATGTCTCCTGCCTGGATGGAGAAGAAGATCGGTGAGGTGATGAAATCTGTAGGGCTCGACCCTGAAACACAATACGGGAAACCCGGAGGGCCAACTGTGGGAGATTGGCGGGGAGATGTTTTAGTTGAGGCGACGAAGGGAGCAACACTGGATTTTATACCAGGAACAGCAAGGGGAGTTGTTGCCGGCCTTCAATATTTTAACTTAATAAAGGATGTGCCGGTTGCGGATGCGAATGAGGTTTTAGAGTCTGTAAAAGGTGGAGCGGGTGAACTTGTAACTACTATGATTGATTCTGCAACGGTAAATCCTGCCAGATTTGCCGGAGCGATGATTCCAGGGTTAATTCTTGGCAAAGCCATTTCTCCGAAAATACCAAAACCCACTATAGTTAAAGGAGGGGGAGCTAAGGTCGTTGGTGGTAAGCCGGTTGCGGTTATTGGAGATTTAGGGAAATCTGTCTCTACAAAAATGGGCGATATATCGCA
>NZ_JALOAN010000042.1 GCF_023228785.1 Sulfurimonas sp. | reverse complement strand
TCCTACCCTGACACATTGTCTCAAAACACCATTGCACAGGTCTAAAGAAGAGCGACGAAATTATAGCTAAGTTTTTCTAATTAGCAAAGTTTTTTTGTTATAATCTTTTACAAAAATAGTATATATACCAAATATATCTCGAAAAATGGACGGCTCATTTTGGTGCAGCCCATCACAATAGGAACTTAAAAATGATTTATGTGATTTGTGCCTTAAAATGTGAAGCTCAGGCTTTTATTGATAAGTATAAACTTGATAAGAGCAAAAAAAATGAGCTAATTGCCATTATAGTTAGTGGAGTTGGTAAACAAAATATGCAAGATGCTACTTCTCGCGTTGTTCTAGAGATGCAAAGCAATGATATCATTTTAAATGTCGGGATTTGCGGAGCAAATGAGAGTTTTGAGATAGGTGAGTTAGTAGATGCAAGTGAGCACAGACTAACTTGTGTAGATAACGAAGTCTCTCAAAGTGACGTTTATACTCTTGTAGATATGGAATCAGATGGGTTTTTAAAAGCTACAAAAGATGTCAAAAATAGTTATATATTTAAGATAGTATCAGATCACTTTCAACCTAAAAGCATCACAAAAGAGTTTGCCAAATCTCTTGTGTTTAATGCTATAGATGATATAAATAGACTACTAAAACAAAAGGTGAAAAAATGAAATATATACTCATACTTCTTCTTAGCTTCATGGTGCTTAATGCTCAAGAGATAAGCGATGAAAAACTAAAACAACTTATAGGTCGTATGCTTGTTGTGGGCTTTGATGAGAGTAGCGTTACAAAAGAGTCTCAAATAGCAAAAGATATCGTGCGTTATGATCTACTAGGTGTTATCTTGTTTGATAAATTTTATAACGATAGAAGCAAAACAAAAAATATAGGTTCACCAAAGCAGTTAAAGAAGTTAACAACACAATTACAATCATTCTCTAAAAAACCTCTGCTTATCTCTGTTGACCAAGAGGGTGGTAAGGTTGCAAGACTAAAAGAGGCTTATGGATTTAAGTCCTTTTTATCCGCAAAAGAGGTCTCAAAACTCTCAAAGAGTGAGGCAAAGAAGATCTACGACGAGCTATCTCAGATGCTAAATACAAACGGTATCAATTGTAACTTTGCTCCTGTTGTAGATCTCGCATTGAATCCAAAAAATGAAGTTATCGTTGGGTTGGAGCGTTCTTATGGAGGAGATCCTGACAAAGTAAGTGAGTATGCAGAAGTTTTTATAGACTCTCTAAGAGAGCACGAAGTTCTCTCAGTTATAAAACACTTTCCAGGTCATGGATCATCTTTGGATGACTCTCATAAGGGTTTTGTAGATGTTACAAGAACTTGGGATGATGTGGAACTAGAACCTTACAAAAAGCTCATAGAAGCTAACAAAGTTGATATGATAATGACTGCTCATATTTTTCATAGATTTTTAGATCTTAAACTTCCAGCAACTCTTTCATACAAGATAAACACAAAACTTCTAAGAGAAAAACTTGGATACAATGGTGTTATCATCAGTGATGACATGCAGATGGCGGCGATCGCTAAGCACTACTCACTAGAAGAGAGCATATTATATAGTATAAATGCAGGGGTAGATATACTTCTTTTTGCAAATCAGTTAGGATCTAACACTCCAGAGGAGCTAGTTGAGACTATCTTTGGACTTGTGAAATATGGAGATATTTCAGTCGAGAGAATTATGGATTCTGTCCAAAGAATAGAGAAATTGAACATAAAATGATAAAAATCATACTACTTTTAGCGCTAAGTACTAGCATTTGGGCAAAATATACAAATTGTGAATTTAAAAATAAACACTATGAAGATATATGTGAACAACTTGTAAAAGAGGGTGTATCTTATGACTACGCAAACAAATTTTTGCTTTCATACTTTAAGACTAAAAAGTACGATGAAGTAAGCTGGAAATATTTGCAACCTAAACACATCATAACACATAAAAAAAGTGAAAAAAAGGCAAACAATGTCTTAGTGAAATATGTCCCAGATATAGTACAACACCTAAAAAAATATAAAGAAGTTTATGATTATAGTGAAAAAAAATATGGAGTAAATCGTGAAATAGTAGCAGCCATACTTATGAAAGAGTCTGGTCTTGGCAAGATAAAACCAACTCATGATGCTTTTATAGTTTTTAACACTATAGTTACTCGAGTAGATCCAAAAAGCAAAAGAGATAAGTGGTTACTTAAAATGGGCAAAGACAATATGAAATCTGTAATAAAATACTGCTACAAAAAAGGTGTAAAACCTGAGTCTTGTAATCTTGCAAGTTCTTATGCTGGGGCAGTTGGTATCCCTCAATTTATGCCATTTAGCTTTGTTTATATGGATAGTTATAGGTCTAAAGTCGCAGATCTTTCAAAGATGGAAGATGCCATTACCTCAGCTAGTAACTATTTGAATATTAAAGCGGAATTTAGCACACTTATAGAGTGGTCAAAGATGCCAGATATCGATAAACTTGAGTCTGATTGGTATGATTTTGAGCATGAAAGAAACCATGAAAATGTCTCTTTAGTTTACAAAGAAAGTAGACATAATAAAAACCTAGAGTGCTTCACTTGCGATAAATCTGAGCTTGATTATTTCAGAGAGTTTGCTAAAAAAATCATGCGATACAATAGCTCATCAAACTACACCATCGGGGTTATGAGACTCGCTTATGATGCACACATATTACTTCACAAAGAAGAGTCAAAGAGATGAAAAAAAAAGCGCTAGTTACAGGGGCAAGTAGAGGTATTGGAAGAGAGATCTGCTCAAGACTTTTAGAACTTGGTTTTAGTGTTATTGGTATCAGTAGAAATATAAAAGATAGTGAATTTAGTAGTGATGATTTTCAAGCTATCAGAGCTGATCTCTCAGATGAAATATCAACTCAAACAGTTTGTGATAAGCTTAAGAATGAGTCTGTTTATATCTTGGTAAATTGTGCTGGATTTGGCAAGTTTGAACCTCATGAAGAGCTAAGCGCAAAGAGCATAAAAGATATGACATTTTTAAACCTAACTTCCGCGATGCTACTCTCAAACACTCTGCTTCGCTCACTAAAATCAAACGGTGGTTATCTCATCAACATAAACTCCATAGAAGCCATCAGATCTAGTAAATTTGCAGGAGTTTATAGTGCTACAAAAGCAGGTCTTAGAGCCTTTGGTGACTCTTTGTTTGAAGAGACAAGAAAAAGCGGTCTAAGCGTTGTAAACATAAACCCAGATATGACTAAGAGTGCTTTTTATGATGATCTTCGTTTTGATGTAAGTGCCAAAGAAGATGAAAGACTTTTAGCATCAGATATAGCCGATGCTATTACTCATATACTTAGCATGAGAAAAGGCGCAGTTGTGAGTGAATACACTATAAGAAGTCTGAATTTTGGGATATCTAAGAAAAGATAGACTAAAAGCTAAAACTTAACATCTAACCTGCTATAGGTTTTTTCTTGAGTGGATTTTAAAAAATCAATGTTTTTTTTGAGTTGCTTCATAGTAAGCGCTGTCTCATCTTTTAGCGTATAGAGAAGCTCCATTGCTTCTCGTAAAAGATAGATTCCACTCTCTATATCTTTTTGATTTTCAAACTCTGGAGTCTCCTGCATAAGCTCATCTATAGCTTCTGCATCTTTTTCTATAATGGCGATCTGTAATTTTTTTATCCACATTTATGTAGTCTCTCTCCACGCTTCAAGAAGTCCTTTAAAAACCTTATTAACCTCATCTAACTTTTCTGCATCATTATCAATACTTGCAGTTGTTAGAAGTTGAATTTGATAGTTATAAAGCCCATCTAAGTAAGCGCTAACCTTTCCTTGAGAGTTGTCCAAAACTGCTATAAGTTCCACTATTATAGCGATAGAACGATTTGTCCAATAGATCTTTTTCTCAACGTCACTATCTTTTATTGCCTTTTTTGCTTGAGCATTAAAACGAAGTATCCCCTCATATAGCATCTCTATGAGTCTTGTTGGTGATTCTATACCAATATTATTTTGTGCATAAGTGTTATGAGCCGTAGTCCCGTACATATTTAAGCCTTTTTTATTCGTTAATTTATTGTCATTGTTTGAATCATTCATACGAAGTATATCGACAGCTATATTTTTTTCTTTAAGAGTATTTTGATGGAATGCTCTATGCTAGAGTCACTGTATGAAGTATATAACTAAAGTATTTTACAATAAAGTCGATGTAGCTTGTAATATTAAGATATACAATTTATAGATAAAAGGATTTATTATGGCAGGTATAAGCTCACTAGGGATTGGTTCAGGAGTTTTAACTTCTGATTTAATAGATAAGCTAAAAGAAGCTGACAAAGCAAGTCTTGTAACCCCTATAGAAAATAAGATAACTTTAAATAATCAAAAACAAGATGCCTACACACTTTTGTCATCTCTAATGACTACGTTAAAAACTAGCGCTTCTGCACTTAGTTATGACACTATATTTGACAACAAAACTGTAGATATTTCTGGACAAGCTGGAGTTAAAGTAAATGCTGGTGCTAATGTCGATTCGTTTACACTAGAGACTTTAGAGTTAGCTAAAAAAGATATAACAAAGTTTGCAGCTGTTAGTTCAAAGTTGTCAACTATATCAGATCCTGCTGTAAATGGTGGAGCTGGAACGCTTACGATAGGCTCTTTTAACATTGACTATGACGCTACTACCACATTATCTGAACTCTCTCAAAAGATAACAGATGTATCAGATGGTAAAATAGGTTCTTCTATACTTCAAACTGGTGATGGAGCCTTTTCGTTAGTAGTTTCTTCAACTAAAACGGGAGCAGCTGAAGCACTAACTATTACCGATACTGGAGCGCTTGGTTCTACTTTAATGAATACTGTTGGTGCTGATAATTATGAGAAGATTCAAGCAGGTCAAGATGCTAAGTTTAAGTATAACGGCATAACAACCACAAGAGCTACAAATGAGATAAGTGACTTGATTTTAGGTGTGGATATAAGCTTAAAAAAAGAAGGTGACTTCTCTGATGTAAAAATAAACCAAGACACCTCCCTTGTAGTAGATGAGATGCAGATGTTTGTAGATGCGTACAACACACTTATGCAAAATTTGTCTGATATGACCGTGAATGATACAGAGACTGGTGCTCAAGGTGTTTTTTCAAGCGAAAGTCTCGTAAAAGGGATAAGAAGAGATCTAACAAATGTAATTACAGGTATGTTTAATGGTGGCTCTTTAATTGAATCAGGAATTAGTTTAGATAGAAGTGGCGCAATGAGCTTTGATAAGAGTAAGTTGGAGACACAACTAAGTGAAGATCCTGATGCAGTTAAGCTTTTCTTTACTGGCGGTACTGATGCAAACGGTATAGACAAAACTGGTTTTTTTGAGATGGTAGATGAAAAAATAAAATCTTACACTGGCTATGGAAAGATGCTAAGTAACTTTGAGAGTAGTATAAAAAATGAATCTACAAACTTACGTGAGAACTTGATTCGTTCACAAGAGAGTCTAAACACAAGATACGAAATTATGACTAAAAGATTTACTGCCTATGATGGTATGATTAGTAGACTAAACTCTCAGTTTTCATCACTTCAGATGATGATAAGTGCTGAGCTTAACTCTAATGATTAAGATAATGTAAAGTAGGATTTTTTCCTACTTTTAAGTATCTCAATTTCTATGTACTTTGTAAACTATTTAACATTAATACTACCTGACAAGACATTCTTTTTTTCTTATAAGAGAGCCATCGATATCTCTTAAAAAAGAATTGTTTTTGTCTTTTTCAAATATATTTTTGTTTATATAAGAATTAACAATTTTTTCAAACTCACCTTGAGAGAAACCTGTGTATTTCAAATATTCTTTTATGGCTTTTTTAGGAGGTATCCCATCATATCTATTAACCAATCTAACAGCTTCTTCTCTAGATATATAGCCTAGCCTTACATCTAAAGAAGCATTGTCGCTAGCCCTACCAAAACCATATTTTAGATACTTCAAGTAATCATGAACATGGTTACTGTAACAATCTAAGTTTTCAAAATTTTCATAAGTTGTCTCTACAGCTCTATCTTGAGCGACAAAACCATTTTGCTTTGATACCTCAAGAATCTTACGCAGATCCCATTTGAAGTAGTAGCCTAAAAACAATCCGGTAACTCCAACTTCTTTTATCTCCTCATCATCTGGATATGTATACAAAGACAAATCTCGCTTAGTTAAACCATCAACACCTAACATATCTGACACACTACTTCCTAAAAGCCCACCAAACTCTTCAAGCCACTTTCTATCTAGTATGCTTTTAGTTTTACTAGAGGCTGGTCCTCCATACTCCATTTGTGAATTCTCCGCCCATATAATAAGAGGTATCTTAAAATTAATTGCCATTTTAGGTACAGTTGTAAATATTCCTAAATGGTTTTGCCACTCATTATCTCCTGTTCTTTTAATAGCTTCTTTTGCTAATTTCTTGTACACAATAGGGTTTCGTTTTATATGTATAAGGTCAACACCTAAGTTGTTGATATTATCAAGATTTTTACGTCCTATCTCAGTAGGTATAGTAGGCTCAAAACATACACATAATGGGTTAAGCCCTAACTCTAGTATCTTAACAACCTGATATGTAGAATCTTTGCCCCCACTAACACCGATAATACAATCATAATCTGGATGAACTTTATATTTTTTTATAAGCTCTAAAAACTTTTTTTTTCTTTCTTGCCAATCAATATTTTGGTCCTTTGATACTTGAGAGTTGCAGGCATCACATACACCATTTTCATCAAATTCTAATCCTGGTTTTGTCTCTGGCATTACGCATTTTGTACAAAACTTCATCTCTTTACTCCTAAAACTACTTGAAGTTTATAGCCTTGTAGGGTTTGATGTAGCGTAGTCTCATCTATAATATTTGGTATATTTTCTTTATTTGTAGCACTACCCAAGTATGGATTTTCATAAGCCAAGTAGTTGTTTATTACCCCAATTTCCGATATAACTGTTTTTATATTTAACACATCTAAAGAGCATTTTTTTGCTAACATTTTTATAGTCTCTACACCATATAAGTTTACATGCTCTAAACCATCAAACATATTGCAATGTTCTTGGAGTATCTTTGCAGCTAATGAATCAGAGCTTGGAATTTGTAAAAATATAACACCATTTTTACTAAGAAGTTTTTTCATATACTTGAGATAGAACTCCCCATCAATTATATGCTCAAAAACATCCCACATTGTTATTATGTCAAAAGTATTATCAAAATTAATATTTTCTAAAAGATCATTAAAAACATTGTGACCTTTGTTCTTAGCAAATTCATACTCTAATTTATTTAACTCTACACCATAGGTGCGTAGATCTCTTTTTTTTGCCAAATCTAAAAATGTTCCTGATGAACAACCTATATCTAGTATGTTTTTAGCATTTTTCATCTCTTGTTGAACCCTATCTAGCCCACCATTATAAAGATTTATATAAAAACTATCCGTATCTGATTCAACTAGCTGAGCTTGTTCTGTATGATTTGTCTCATAGTACTCTACTATTGCTTTATCATTAAACACAGGATTAAGATATATCATAGTGCACTTTACACACTTTACATATGTTCCGCCCTCCTTAGAAAATATTTTCTGGTACTCCATACTTGAACAAACGGGGCAAGCTCTTGTTTTAGTGTATTTATCCAAAAATAAGCCTGTATTTTGGTCTATATATTTTTCATGGTTTTGCATACTCTCATCCCAGATTTTCATCCTTTTTTCATGCAATTCTTTTACAGTTTGTGCCATTAACTATCCTTTATTTAAATCTTTCAAAATTAAATACTTGTCTTTTTTTACCACGCTACACTCATCACATATGGAATAAAAATTTTTCTCATATATGCTTTTTCTTAATTTAAGATATTTATCATTATTCCATATCTCTTGTAGTGGTTTTATTTGCATATTTCCCATAATCAGCTGACTTGTCAAATCATAACAGCATGGAACTACATCTCCATTGTGCCTAATTGTTATAGTGTTTTGTATATGGTCACACTTGTTTGAGATCTCATCATCTTCATCAACAGCAACATCAAAAATATTTTCATCTAGGTTCATATCACTCCACTTTATTGCATCTGTATATGCTATACTTATCAAACCTGCTTCAATATAAGACTTAAACTCATATTCAAGCCATTTACTCTGTGGGGATTTAAGATTGTTATTTTTATCGTAGTATTTAAACTGTGTTGAAGATATTTTAATCTCTATATTCGAGTTTCTTTTTACTTTTTTTTCAATAAGTTCTTTAATATTATTTATAACTTTTTTATGACTAGACTTTTTTCTTATGAAATCATTCATTTTTGAGTCTATTCCATCAAGTGAAAACTCTATGCTATCTAGTGTTGAATCTAAAATTTTATCTATCATACTACTATTTAACAGCATTCCATTTGAGACAGTTTTAGTCCATGGTATTTTTATTTTTTTTAACTCTTTGAGCATAAAGAAGAAATCTTTGTTTATAAATGGCTCCCCACCCATATAGAGTACAACTACATCTATTCTTTCATCTTTAATCTGATCTATTACTTTTGAAAATAGCTCTTTTGTCATATTGCCCTTTATTGGATTTTGGTAAGTTCCAGTAGGGCAATGTATACAAGATAAATTGCATGTAGCTGATGGTTCTATCCTAACTACTTTAGGAAATTTATATATAAAATTTTTCTCTAACATTTCAATCAACTCACTGTTTTTATTAACATAAAATCATTTTACTCTTTTATGAAGTAGACTATATTTGGGTAAAAATCAAATGTTCTTAGGTTTATATTTTGTATACCTATTACTTCGTCAAGTGCTTGTGTAGCTCCAGAAACATAGTTTAAAGCATTTATCATAACTATGCCACCTTTTGGAATTTTAGGATAAAAACACTCTAAAGCAGCCTTAGTAGGTTCATAAAAATTCATAGTCAGTTGTAGTATTCTTATGACTGATTGTGGGTTTTGTTCAACATAATTTTTTGAAGTTTCTCTAACATCACCTTTTATTAGCTCTATCTTAGGAAGATGGTTTAGCGGTCTATCTAAGTCATATATCTCTATAGCTCTTTTGAGATCCTCATATGAATCAGATAAGTAATCACCCTCTTTTAGATCTATCAAACTATTTTGATCTTTTTGAGATTTACCTATAGAACCCTCAAATGTATCGAACCCTATGATTTTTGTTTGGTAGTTATATGGCTCTAAAGATGCGCAGAGATTCGCATAATTAAATATGCCATCTCCAAAGTAAACCCCGCATTCAACTATATTTCCAAGAACCCCTTTTGTCATCTTAAACATCTCATAATAACATAAGTCTTTAGCGTAATTTTGTCTAGATTTAAATCTTGAGAGAGAGTTTAATTTATCAGAAGTGCTTCCATACGCTTCATTAAAATACTCTGCTACCATATTCTCTTTTTCTTTTTGTCCTACCGTTGATAACTTTGTTCCCTCGTATTGCTTAGTGTTTCTACTCATAATTTTCTCCTACTTTGTGTACTAAAATAATTTTACCTATTTATGCTTAATCTATCTCCAAACACATAATTTTTCTGCGCAACTTTGCCTAGAATATCTTTTAAATACTTAGGATGCATACCATATCCTGGTCTTACACTTCTTATGTTTTGCTCTGTAAAAATTTCACCTTTTTTGATATCCTGGCTTACATAGAGGCTTCTGCTAAATTGTCTGCTTTGTTTTTTCTTACTATTCATACTATAGTCAACTTTTCCTATAAGTTTTTCTACATCTCTTATGTCCTTTACCATATCTCTAAACCCTTGTTTATCCATAGAAAAGTCTGCATCCGCTCCACCTATAGACTTATCAAGTATAAAGTGTTTCTCTATAACTTTAGCGCCAAGTGCTACTGCTGCAATAGGTGCAGTAGCTCCTAGAGTGTGATCTGAAAACCCACTAACTACTCCAAATGTTTGAGCCAAGTTTACTATGGTGGCAAGGTTGGCATCTTCAAGTGGAGCTGGATATGCGCTAGTACATTTTAGTAGTACTATGTCATTATTTCCAACACCTCTACATATATCTACTGCATCTTGTATCTCATCTATTGTAGCTATTCCTGTACTTATGATGATTGGTTTCATCTTGGATGCGCTGTACCTTATGAGTTCATAGTCCGTTATCTCAAACGATGCTATCTTATATGCAGAGGGATTAAACTGTTCTAAAAAATCAACTGCACTTTTGTCAAAAGGGGATGAAAATATATCAATATTTATACTTCTTGCATATTCAAAAAGCTCTTTATGCCATTCCCAAGGTGTATATGCTTCTTTATATAGATCGTAAAGTTTTTTACCATCCCAAAGCGTTCCACCTTTGATTATAAAATCTTCTTTATCTGAATCTAGCGTTATAGTATCAGCTGTATATGTTTGCAGTTTTATACAATCTGCCCCTACATCTTTTGCGGCTTTTATAGTGTCTAGTGCATTTTGCAAACTTCCATTGTGGTTGGCACTAAGTTCTGCAATTATATATGTACCATCTTTGTTTAAATTAAAATTACCTATTTTCATCTTTAGCCTTTTGAATTTTTAAAATATACTTATGGCCATTTATCTCAAAAAAAGCTGGATAGTTTTCATTGTCAACTATTCTTAGAAGATTAAACTGCTCTTTAATTGTTTTACCTATATCTAGTTCACTATCTTGCACATCTCTCTTTTTATAAAAAGTTTCCGCTCCAGTTTGCTCTTTAGGTATCTTAAAAGTATCATAATTATTTAAAAATTCTAAACACATATCTATGGTGTGTTTTGCTTGGCTTTGTCTTAGTTCATCATTTAATTCATATCCATCTAACACTAGATCTTTTTGCATATAGATATCACCATCATCCACACCACTTGAAGCTTCAAACATAGTAAAAGGGATTATGTTCTTATCTTCTAAAACCTGCCAAAACAAAGGTGCCCAACCTTTACCTTTAGGCAAATCACTCGCATGCACAACTATGTTATGTTTGTTTTTTCTCAAGTACTCATCTTTTATGATTTGATGATAACTAAGTATAAAGACTACATCATAGCTCTCAGTCATATCTTGATGATTAAAATATAGCTTTGATGATGAAATATTTTTGTTTAACTCTTTTGCATAAGGGATGAACCATTGGTTTGGTGATGTAAGTATTGCTATTTTCATTGTAAATTTCTTAGCATTTTTGATATATGATTTTGAAATTTAATTTTATCAAATCTGCTCAAAACCAAATAACCCTTACTCTTTAAAAACTTATACATATCTTCTTGATTATCAGCTGTTTTAATAGCAATAAATGCCAACTCCATATAATAAACTTCATTCACTGTTACACTAGGAGTTACTATTGCAAAATCACTTTTAGCCATTAGCTTTGCTACTTTGTTTGAGTTTACTTGTAGGTTTATCCAAGATTTTTTTTTAGTATATTTTTCTAGTAGATCTAGGTGTTGATTTGCTGTTGTTGTTACTAAGTTTACTTTTATATTTTTAATCTTTTTTAGTTCTTTTAGTATCTTTATATTTAAGTTTGCAGTATCAGCCCCACCCATTGCAACAAAAATTTTAAATGTAGAATTTTTAATTTTTAATTTCTTTTTTTGCTTCTTCTTTTCTTTAAAAAACTCATCTCTTAATAGTGTATATTTAGCTCCGCATCTAAGTACGCATCTATTTGGTACTAAGACCTTATATTTTGTTTTATCTGCACTAATGTTATGGTTCAGGAGTATGTCGCAGTAGTGTTTTTCATAGGTATCATCAAAACTTAGTATTTTTAGTTTTGGATTTTGGATTTTTAGTTTTTTCTCAAACTTATAATCAATCCTATAATGGTCTACAACTAACATATCTATATCTAACTTTTTTATTTGCGCATCTAATTCTTTGAGACTATTTGATTTTAATATGACAAGTTTGTATCCATCTTCTAATATTTTATGATTTATATTGCCACTTAAATCTTGTGTGGCAAATATAATATTATGATCTTTTTTAGCATACTTTTTCGCTAAAACCAAATCACGCATAATATGACCAGTCCCTATGGTAGATGATGAATCTGCGCGGAATAAAATCTTCATCATATCTCTTTAGCTTTTTTTAGAGCTTCATACATAAACTCTGCTCTTATCCAATCTTCTAGCGTGTCAATATCTTGTACTAGATGTCTTGGAAGTATTATGGGGATGCTAATATTACTAAAGACTACTTTGTTTGTTGACTTTTTCTCTCTTTTTCTATTTGTCCAATAAAACTGTCCTGCATCTTGATACGCCTCTTCGAGATCTTGGCTTCTTGACATATAGTGCTCTGGGGTAAACATCTCACTTCTACCCTGCGCATCTAACTTAAATGTCCTCTGAATTGGAAATGGCATAGTCGTTGAACTAAAAGCATTTATAGCATCGCTTTTTTTAAGCTTTTCATATCCCTGTAGTAAGTATTTTTTTTGTAAAAATGGAGCTGTTGCATAAATCGTGCATATGTACTCATAGCTCTCACCTCTAGACTCTAAATACTCTACCATATGATTAACTACATCTACAGTGCCTGTAAAATCATCACTAAGCTCAGATGGTCTTAAAAATGGAACTTCAGCTCCATATTCTGCAGCTATTTTTGCTATCTCTTCATCATCGGTTGAGACAATAACTTTTTCAAAAAGCTTTGAATCTAATGCAGTCTCAATACTATAAGCAATTAGTGGCTTAGAAAAGAACTCTTTGATGTTTTTTCTTGGTATTCTTTTACTTCCGCCTCGCGCTGGGATTATTGCTATTGCATTTTTTGCCATCTATCTTAAAACCTCTAGTAGTGTTTTTATCACATAGGATTGTTCTTCATCACTAAGAAGTGGATACATAGGAAGCGAAAAACACTCCCTATAATAGTTATCCATAACTGGAGTATTTTCACTTCCATATCCTAAAGATTTATAATATGGTTGTTTATTTATAGGTATATAATGAAGCTGTATCCCTATGTTTTTTTCTTTAAGAGTGTTAAATAAATCTTCTTTTGTGATACTTAGTTTTGTAAAATCAACTTGCACTACATACAGATGATATGATGATGTTCCATCATAAGTATAGAGTGGTTTTACATTAGTATTTTCAAGTGCTTTATCATAAGCTTTAGCTATCTCATATCTTCTTTGTAAAAAACCTACTTGTTTTTTTAGTTGAGTTAGACCTAGTGCGCACTGAATATCTGTGATGCGGTAGTTAAAGCCTAACTCTCTCATCTCATACTCCCATGGTTTCATATCTGGTGTTTTTACCATCCCATGAGCTCGAAGCATAAGTAGCTTTTCATAGATCTCTTTAGAGTTTGTAGTTATAGCTCCACCTTCTGCTGTTGTGAGGTGTTTTACTGGATGAAAAGAAAAAATTCCACACTCACTATTTGCACAACTTCCAGATTTTATACCATCATATACTGCACCTATAGAGTGAGCATTGTCTTCTAGTATGGATATGTTGTATGTTTGTCTTAGATACGCTAACTTTTTTTGATTTAACATACGACCACTAAAAGAGACTCCATATAGTGCTTTTATGCTTGGATCTTTTTTAAGTACTTCTTCACATAGATCTAAGTCTATATTTCCATCTTCTGCTATATCTACGAAAATAGGTTTTGCACCTACATAAAGTATTGAATTTGATGTAGCTAAAAAAGAGTTAGGCGTAGTAAGTACTTTATCCCTAGATTTAAGTAAGGCTAGTGAGGCTAGATGAAGAGCTGCTGTTCCATTTGCAACTGCTACTACATAGTTTGCTCCACAGTAATCACTCAGCGCATCTTCAAACTCTTTGATTTTTGGTCCTGTTGTTAAAAAGTCTGATTTTAGAGTCTCTACAACTGCATCTATATCATCTTGTTCTATTGATTGTTTAGAATAAGGGATAAAATTCATTTTATGATTTCTCCACCATTTCTAAAAATTGCTCATTTGTAAGCCATTCATTATTATTTAATGAGTTATATTCAAAGCCTGTACCAATATCTTTACCCACTTCGCCTACTGCATTTTTATTATAATCTACTGTGTATGTAAATTGTATAGTTGGTGTTATTACATAGTAGCTATCAAACTCTACAACTCTGTCATCCTCTGTTATCATAACTTCGTGCATCTTCTCGCCAGGTCTTATACCTATAACCTTATGATGTAGATTTGGTGCAAGTGCATATGCCAATTCTGTCATCTTCATAGATGGGATCTTTGGTATAAAAATCTCTCCTCCATGCATTCTCTTAAAGTCATCTAAAACAAAATTCACCCCATCTTCTAAAGTTATAAAAAATCTTGTCATATCTTCATGAGTTATTGGTAGATTTACAGCTCCCTCATCTATTAATTTTTGAAAAAACGGCACTACAGAGCCTCTTGAACCTACTACGTTTCCATATCTTACAACTGAAAATCTTGTTTTTCTTTTTCCTACCATATTATTAGCAGCTACAAAAAGTTTATCGCTAGCAAGCTTAGTGGCACCATAAAGATTTATAGGGCTTGAGGCTTTGTCAGTTGAGAGCGCTATTACTTTTCCTACTTCATTTTTAATAGCCGCCTGTATAACATTTTGAGCACCATCAATATTTGTTTTTATGCACTCCATGGGATTATACTCAGCAACTGGAACATGTTTTAAAGCTGCCGCATGGATAACAAAATCTACATCTTGCATAGCTTCTTCAAGTCTTGCGCTATCTCTTACATCACCTATAAAATATCTCATGCATTTGTCATTAAAAGTTTGTGCCATTTCATACTGTTTTAGTTCATCACGGCTATATATAATAATTTTATTAGGCTTATACTTCGTAAGCAATATTTCTGTATATTTTTTACCAAAACTTCCTGTTCCACCTGTTATAAATATGTTTTTGTTATTGAACATTCATTTTCCTTTACTGAGTAAAACATTACTTACTAGTTTAATGTATAAACTCATTATACATAAAACATTTAGCATTATCCATACCATGGGCAATAAATTTGATATAATTAATCCAAATAAATTTAAGGTTTTTAAAGATGCAAGATATTGAAACAAAAGCTATACAAAACTACCAAGAAAATATGATTTATTTTCAAGATAAGCACCCACAACTTCACAACAAAATACTAGCATTAGATAGCATTTTGAGTGATGGAACATACCCTCAAAAATATGAACTAGAATACAAAGATGATTATTTTGATATAGTTGAATTACAATCAAATCAGAAACTTTACCAGCAAAATTCAATAATTTACTCAGAGGAACTAAGCAAAAAAGTTAATCTCAAAAAAAATATACAATCTTTTAAAACTCAAAGAAAATTGATTTTTGATAAAGATACTTTAGATCTTTATAAAATTCAAAATGCCATATCTCCCTTTATTTCGGTAGCTCATATTATGGAATATCATAATACTCACTGTGATGATTCGATGAGCATGGACAAAATAAATAAATACATTTTTTTTGGAACAGGTCTAGCATTTCACATAGACAATATTGTAAGTAATTTTAGTATCCCAATATCTTTAGTTATAGAAGATGATATAGAGCTTTTTAGGTTATCCATGTTTACCACTAACTACAAAAACATCTTTGAAAAACGTAAAGTTTTTTTTTCAATAGCAGAAAATAAAAATGAGTTTCACGAAACATTTCACAATTTTTTCTTAAGTGCCTTTTTTAAAAACCATTTTATAAAATATTCGCTTTTTTCAGACTTATATCAAGAAAAGATAGATGATATAAGAAGTTTTCTCATCTCAAGACCAGAGGCTACTTACTCAAATGAAAAAATGTTAGAAAAAAATAATAAAGTTTTAAAAAAAATCAAAGATAATTATAAATTTTTAAATTTAGAAAAAAAAGACTCTGAACAATATTTCAAAGATAAGCCATGGTTAATTATTGCAGCTGGTCCATCACTTCAAAGCAACTTAGAGTGGTTAAA
Organism: Sulfurimonas sp.; assembly: GCF_023228785.1. Classification (GTDB taxonomy): domain Bacteria; phylum Campylobacterota; class Campylobacteria; order Campylobacterales; family Sulfurimonadaceae; genus Sulfurimonas. Next base: position 2,572 of record NZ_JALOAN010000042.1, on the reverse strand, counting down.
AGAAAATCATAATAAATATATTATTATAACCTTGTTTGTGACTTTAAAAATACTTAAAAAAGCCAATATTGTTCCAGATATAGCTGTTCATATTGACGAAGGTCCTTTGGAATCAAATAATATATTTAAGGATATAGGTAACCTAGATTTTTTAAAAGATACACTTTTAATTTATAGCGCATCCATTTCACAAATACACTTTGATAAGTTTGATAAAAAAAATATTTTCTTACATGAAGATAGGACAAAATATAAATTAGGAAAAAGCACACTACCCGTAACAAGTGTAGGTGAAACAATCTACTCGATTGCTTTAATCTTCAACGCTTCTTCTATTTATCTTTTAGGCTTAGATTTTGCACTTGGTGATGATGATCAAACTCATTCAGACGAACATATAACATCAGCAAAAGTAATTACACAAGAAAATGATGATTTTCAACTAAGAAGCAATATTTTGTATGTCAAAGGAAATCAAAAAAACAGAGTAAAATCTATACCTATATTTACACTCTCTATTCCAGTAGTAAACTCTAAAACAAGGGAATATAAGTCTTCAGAGCAAAATGTTTATAATTTATCTCAAAATGGTGCCTATTTTGAAGATACTATCCCACTTAATATTTCTGACATAAAAGAAAAAAATATTTTAGATAAAACTATAATTCAAAATGAGATTAGAAAAATATTTAATTTTTATTCAACAAGTGAACTTAATAATTTAGAAATGGATGAGATTAAATTTAAAATAGAACAAATTTCTGATTTAAAAATATTGCTAGAAAAGTTCAAAACATCCCCTGTTTCTAATGGTGATATTTTTTTAATATCATATGAAAATTTAGTTACTGCTGTTTTTAAGCACAGTTATCAATATGAATTATGGGAAATACTAACTATTTATTTTTTAAGAATAAGCTCATTTGTAGATGATTTAGTATGTACAGTTGAACTTAAGAACAAAAAAAAGCACGTTAAGAAGTTAAAACAATTTTTGGTCACTCAGATAGAAAAGATAATCTTAACTTATGAAGAAAATTTGAAAGTACTTGAAGCTACTGAAGTAGCTTAAGTACATTTTGCTGAACAGCATTAGCTTGACTCATAGCGTATGAGCCTGACTGAGCTAAGATATTGAATTTTGAAAAAGTAGCACTCTCTGCCGCAAAGTCAACATCACGAATCTGAGATTCTGCTGCTTGAACATTTACTTGTGTAACACTAATGTTGCGTATTGTAGATTCAAGTTGATTTTGTACAGAACCTATATCTGAACGAGTATTTCCTAAATCTTTAAGAGCATAATCCGTGATTATAATCGCTTTCTCTGCACTCTCACGTGTTGTAACATCAACTGTTGATAGATTGTTAGTAAGTCCTGCTGTAGCTACAGCAGCTCCAAAAGCAGCACTACCAGCACCATCTGTTAAACCTATAGCTGATACAGTAGTTGGAGAATCTAAGCGGATGCCATACTGAGGTGCAGCTGCACTAGAATCAGCATCTTCATATATACTAGCTCTAATATCTGCACCTTGAATTTGAGCTGCTGCATTAAATGCATCAACGGTAGCTTGAGCTATCTCATAAGCCTTATGTGACCCTGTAGTAAAAGAAGCAGTTGATGTAACAGCTGATGTAGTTCCGTCTACACCAATAACTGACGCTGATAAAGTTGTAGTAAATGCTGCTTGCGTAGCTGTTGTATCTATAAATCCAGCAGTACTCTCTGCTAAAGCAAAATTGGCTACATTATGTGTTTGTGCATTATCAATTGATATCTTTACAGTCTCTCCTGAATAAGCTCCAATATGAAATGATTTATTCTGAAATGCACCATTTAGTAATGTTTGACCATTAAACGATGTAGTTGAAGCAATGTTTTGTGCCTCTTCCATTAATCTATCTATATCCGACTGAATTTTTTGACGAGAATCAAGCGTTTGACCATCTGATGCTGCTTGGATTGATTTCGTTCTTATGGTATCTACAATTTTTGTGTATTCATCAAATGCGCCATCTGCTGTTTGTGTCACCCCAATAGCATCGTTAGCATTCATAATAGCCTGGCCCAAACCTTGTGCTTGTTGACGAAGTGAATCAGCAATAGCCATTCCCGAAGCATCATCTGCCGCTTTGTTAATTCTTAGTCCTGATGATAAAGCATTTAAACTTTTATCTAGTCCCAAGTTAGTCATGCTTGCATTTCTATGTGCATTCATTGCACTGATGTTTGTGTTTATTCTAAATCCCATCACAAATCCTTTTTTAGGTTATTTGTATGGTTTGAGCAATATGTGTTCCAAAATTTATAAGAAGAAGATTTTAAAAAAAAGAGTAACTCACTCCCAAGAAAGACTTGAGAGTGAATTTTTATAAAGAAGCTAGAGATTAAGTTACTATTGTAACTGTCTCATCACGTTTTCTAAAGAAACGTGAGCGTAGCTAAAGCTACTTACTCAAGACTACTGAAGTAGTCTCATCACGTTTTGTTGAACAGCGTTAGCTTGACTCATAGCATATGAACCTGACTGAGCTAAAATATTGAATTTTGCAAAGTTTGCACTCTCTG
>NZ_JALOAN010000041.1 GCF_023228785.1 Sulfurimonas sp. | reverse complement strand
AGAAGCAACTTTTAATTTTAAAACATCTCTTGTAAGCTTAAAAACTATCTATGCCAATATAGTACAAAGAGCAACTACTGTAGAAAAAGACCAACCATTTAGTGATGAGCAGATACAAAAAAATATAGAAGCAACTCTTAAGCAGTACAAAGAGGGCAAAATATTTTTAAATTCTCAAAACTTTCTAAATCCAAGCAGTATAGATGCCAACCTAAATCGTATAAAAGAGGTGACACAACTTTGTCAAAAAAATGGCGTAGAGCTTATCTTGTATATTAGTCCTGTACATATTTCACATTTAGACATGATTGAATCATTAGGCTTAGGCGATACATATAACTATATGAAGCATAAGCTTTCCTTTGTTCATCCATACTATGATTTTGGAACTAAGAACACCATAACACAAAATTTTATAAATTTTCGAGATAGCTCTCATACAGTAAAAAGTATAGGGCGACTCATCTTTGAGAGAATATTTGATGAAAATAAAACAACACAAAATTCTAATTTTGGAATTTATAGAGAATTTTCACATGATCTATAAAAAAATCATAAAGCTCAACTATAAAAAATTTACTCTTTTGAGCTTCTTTATTTCATATTTTTTTATTTTAGGTACTGTTATTATAAATTACATAGTAGATCCCTTTCAAATATATAGAGCAGCAAGTTTTTATACATTTAAAATGGATGAACAGAGATATCTCAATGCTGGCTTACTTAAGAGCTATCCTTTTAATACCATTATCACAGGGTCTTCTATGGTAGAAAACTTCAACACACCTGAGATTGAAAAGATTCTTCAAGTGCAGAATGCTTCAAAACTGCCTATACAAGGAGCCTCAGGTTTTGAGCTTTATACTACTATAAATCGAGCATTAAAATATCAGGATATCAAGACTATCTTCTTAGGACTAGATATCTACTCCTTTTCAAATGATACTGCTTACTACAAGATCCCTTCTATTTTCCCTGAGTATCTTTATGATGATAATATTTTTAATGACCTTCGCTATTTACTTAACTACAAGATACTTAAAAAAAGTCTCCAAGCGATAAAATCACCTTATAATAAAACAGCTATAACAAAAAAACTAGAAACCATTTATAGCTGGGGAGAGCTATTTAAAGGCTTATTTAACAAAGAAGAGACACAAAAACATTTTATAAAAGAGTTAAATAAATATAATCTTAAGTCAACCCTAGAAAAGGAAAAAATTCAAAGTGCATTTTCGATATCTATCCTTAAAAAGAATTTTGATACATACCTTCAGACCATAGTTATCAACAATCCTTCTATTAAATTTTATATATTTTTCCCACCCTACTCCTCTTTAGCATTCAAACTTATGCAAAAGCAAAATACACTCAATGATGTAATCTTGTTTAAAAAATATATTTCTGAACAACTTAAACCTTACAAAAATGTCCATTTATACGATTTTCAATTAGCCTCTGATATCACGCAAAATCTTGATAATTATAAAGATATCACTCACTATAATCAAGAAATAAATTACTGGTTACTTTTACAGATACAAAATGATCTATACCGTATAAATCCAGATTTTTATGACGAACAATTAAAAGCATTTCAACAAGAAATAATTTGTTTTCCAACACCTATATAAACAACAAGAAAGAGTTATACTATTACGAAAGTTCAAATACTCTTATTTAAAGCTACTTAAAATATATTTTAATTTTTTAAACTGTTTTTCGCTGCAAAACTTCTCATTCGCTTTAAGCTTCCCAGCTGTTGCAATACTTTCCCTTAACTTTTCATCTCTATATAGAATTTCAAGTTTTTGAGCTAAGTCATCTGACTCTTTGCTCTTAAAAAAAAGTCCACTTTTATTATTATCAATAATTTCTAAAGGTCCACCACTATCACTTGCTATTACTGCTATTTCACACTGCATTGCTTCTATAAGAACTAAACCAAAAGTCTCTTTATCAGTTGCAAGAACAATAACATCACATAATTGCATCAATCTTTGAACTTTAGTTGTAAAACCAGTAAATATTACTTTATCATTTATTTTTTCTTTTTCAATGTTATCTTTTAAATTATTTAGGTAATTGTCATTCATAGCATGACCCACTATCAAAGCTTTAGCATCTATGTTTTTACGCACAAGTTTTTTAATAGCTTCTATAACTAAATACTGACCTTTGCTTTCTTCTATTCGCCCAATTATTCCAACAATAAAAGATCTTTGCAAATTATACTTATCACGAAGAGCTTTCTTATCTTCTAAGTCAATAGCTTCTGGTTTATCTGCCCCTATATACAGAACTTCAACATTAGGTACTACATCAATCGGAATAAATTTTTCTATTTGCTCTTTTACTTGCTTTGTGACAGCAAGCATTAAGTCGATATTTTTATATAAAAATCTATGATAAAAATCATCTTTAAATCTAGTCATTGTCATATGTCTAGTTTGTATGAGTTTAGGCTTTTGTTTTGATATAAGCTTTGCTAGAACAGCGACTGGTAGATCTTTTGTCCAGTGAATGTGTACAACAGTAATACCATTATCATCAATTATTTTCGCTAATTTTTTAGCACTTATGAACGAAAGAACCGCAGTATATTTTTTTAGCTTCTTATATTTACAGTCAGTATTTTGATAGTACTTTTCTAAATTTCCAGTTTCATTTATAACACTTGTTATATTCATGCCACTTTCATGTAGATAGTGCGAGGCTCTAACCATATATAGTTCAAGTCCACCCGTATCTGGGGACAAACAAAGCTCTAAAATTTTTCTCAAAAATACACCCCAAAAAATTAATGTGGTTATACTATCATTATTTTGATATAATTCCACTTATGAATAGATATGAAATAAATGAACTTTATAAAGATTTTTTTATGGATTTTTTAGTGAATATAAGGGATATATTCACTAAAAATGACACACTTATACACAAAGCAAGAAATGAATTAAAAATAGTTCAACATAGTAAATACACAACAGTTGTAAAATCATTTAAAGTTCCAAATATTATAAATAAAATTGTATATACTTTTTTTAGAGATTCTAAAGCTAAAAAATCTTACACACACTCATTAAAATTAAAAGAATTCACCCCCATGCCTATTGCATATATTGAGTTTTTTAAGTTTGGTCTCCTTAATGAGAGTTATTTTGTAAGCGAAAATTTTAACTATGATTTTACAATAAGAGAACCCTTGCTAGATGGAAATTTTTCAAGCAGAGAAGCTGTATTTAGGGCTTTTGCACGATTTACATTAGAGCTTCATAATGATAATATCTTTCATAATGATTACTCTCCAGGAAATATTTTAATCAAGCAAGAGGGCGAAGACTACATCTTTAAAATTGTAGATATAAATAGGATGAAGTTTTTTGCACTAAGCGAGGATGACAGAGCTAAAAATTTCTCCAAACTATGGGCAGATGATGAGATATTAGTTTTGATGGCAGATGAGTATAAGAAGCACTGTGTTTGTAGCGAAAATTTTACAAAACAAGTTTTATACTACTCAAATAAAAATAAAAAAATAAAAAATTTAAAAAAGAGACTCAAGGGACAAGAAGTAAATGACTAAAATAACAGATATTTCCTGTGTTATAATAACAAAAAATGCTCAAAACACACTAGAAGATGTACTAAAATCATTAGCAGCATTTAGCGATGTGGTAGTTTATAACAATAACTCTACAGATAAAACAGCCGAAATAGCAAAAAGTTTCACCAATGTAAATCTCATCGAAGGCGAATTTATAGGGTTTGGCCCAACAAAAAACATAGCTGCCTCTTTTGCAAAAAATGAGTGGATACTCTCTTTAGATGCTGATGAAGTAGTCTCAGAAGAATTTATTGAAAATTTAAAAGCGAAAATCCTTGACAATTACAAGGTCTATTCCATTCTTAGAACCAACTATTATAAAAAGACTCAAATAAAGCACTGCTGGGGTAAGGATAATATAGTAAGGCTGTATAATAAAAATATTACTTCCTTTACAAATAAACATGTGCATGAAAAAATTATAGATGAAAATTTGAAAATTGATTCTATTGGTGGAGCGATAAAACACTATCCATATTCTAACATTAGTGATTTTATAATTAAACTTGATAGATATTCGACAATCTATGCTAATGATAATGTAGGCAAAAAAAAATCATCTCCCATAAAAGCGGTTTTTAATGGATGCTTCTCTTTTTTGAAAACGTATTTTTTAAAAAGAGGCTTTTTAGATGGTTACGCAGGGTTAGTTATAGCTTTTTCACATATGGCTACAAACTTTTACAAATACATAAAACTTTATGAACTTAACAAAGAACAAAAATAGCCTAAACTTTTTTCAAAAGATTTAAAACTTTTTTAAAAAGAATGTCTTTTTCTTTTTTATCTATAGGAATCATAAAGTTTTGCTGTAACTTCTCATCTCCGACACCTTTCCATCTCTTTGAACTTGCAAATAGAGTATCTGCAAAAAATGTCATAGTGGGAGTTCCAACTAATGATGCTAAGTGATAGGTTCCTGTTGAAGTACTTACAAAGAGTTTGAAGTTGCTTATGAGTTTTGCAAAGTAGTTTATGCTCTCTTGTGAGAAGTAACACACAACATTGTAGTTCATAAATCTATTTTGCATCTCTTCATATAACTCCTTTTCATCTGGTCCAAATGTGAGCACAACTTGATATCTATTTTCTATTAAAACTGCGTGAATCAGCTCTTCATACTCATCTAAGTTCCAGTTAGCATCAGATGAGCCTCCAAAGCCTACATGAAAAGCAATGACTTCTTTTTCTATATCATTATTTATGCAAAATATCTTATAAACATCTTTTGCATCGCTAAACTCTAAAAGAGGTTTTTTATAACTTAGATCTATATCACTAAAGAGCTCTTTTGTCAGCGCTAAGTTATACTCAAACTCAGCCATCTTAACTTGGCTTCTTCTCTGTCTTACCCTATCTGTATAGAAGATTTGAGCTATTTTTGTAGCTGGTGCTATGCGTTTTGGAATGCGAGCTAAAAATTGAGTAAAAGCTATACGAGTGTTTGAAAAGAGAGTTATGCTTGCATCTACATTTAAAGCACGAAGCTTAGATGCTAACCTCCAAACACTCTCCCCACTATCAACTACAACCTCATCTATAAACTCACATGAGAGAGCCAAAGTCTTGTTTAGTGGAGCTACACAAGCGATGATTTTGTTATTAGGATTTTGCTTTTTTAAGACGTAGATGCAAGGCAGAGCTGTTATAAAATCCCCTAACTTATCAGTTCTACAAACTAAAATCTTCATTCACTATCCCTAAAATATTTAATTTAGGGATTTTACCTTAAAAAGGTTATAATCCGCCTTATTTAAAAATTGACAATGGATAAAAAAAGATTGAAAAAACCTTTTAAGTGGGATGAATATTCCGACCAACCAGCACAACTAAAAGATAGATCTTTTAAAAATAAGATGCGAAAAACTGAGTTTTTCTCTTTTTTAAAAACCGCTCTTATATCACTGCTTGTCTTTCCAATCTCCATCATTGCGATGCCTTATATCAGAAGAAAACATGTCGCTTCTAAGAGCTTTTTCTCCATGGGAGTTGATTATCAAAGAGAAAGCGAGGAGAGTTTAAAACTTTTAGATGAGATTGAAGTAGAGAGAGTTTTAGTTAGACTCAAACTTTGGGAGCTTGATACTCTGCCTCAGTTAAAAGAGTTCTTAGAAAAAAACAAAAAGAGAAAAGTCATCTTAAAAATCCTTCAAGATAGAGAACATGTAGAAGATCTTGATCTTTTAGAAAAGGATCTAAGAGCTATATTTACTTCTTTAGATGGTTTTGTGGATATTTATGAGATTGGTTCAACTATAAACAGGGCAAAATGGGGCTTTTTTAGTGTTGATGAGTACAACCGTTTTTATAAAGTAGCTTATGATTTAAAGCAAAAAGAGTTTAAAGATATAGTGCTTATAGGTAGCGGAGTTATAGACTTTGAGTTTCATTTTACTGCGCACACTCTTTTTAATTTTTTCAACTACAAGTATGATGGCGTTGCATCACTTCTTTATGTAGATAGGCGAGGAGCTCCTGAGAACACACAACTAGGGTTTGCTCTCTCAGATAAGATAGCATGGCTTAGTACCATGGTCTGGCTCTCTCCAAAGAGCAAACACGCACTGCACATCACAGAGACAAATTGGCCCATAAGCAACACCGCACCATACGCACCAACAAGCGAGTTTGAGTGTGTTAGCGAAGAGCTATATGCCGACTATATGCTAAGATATCATCTCTTGGCTTTTGCATCTCAACAAGTAAACTCTCTCTCTTGGCATCAGCTTATAGCGGCTGGTTATGGCTTGGTTGACAACAGAGAAGGCTTAAGAAAAAGAGAGGCTTTTGAAGTCTACAAGTTTATGTTTAAAAATCTAAAAAATGCACAGTTTTTAAGACTTGATATAAAAAGAGGCTACTATATATTTCAGTGCTTAGTAGATAACAAACTACTTCAGATCCACTGGTCTCTTAAGGATATGACTCTAAAAAATGAAGATTATTTTAAAGTCTACTCTATGAGTGGTAAAAATATAAAAGACAAAACACTTAGTATCGGTTCATCACCATTATATATATACATCAATGACTCGGTATAATTATGAGCATGAATAAAAAACCATCCACACTTTAAAGAGGAATCTCCGTAGTGCATAAAAATCAGTTTACACAAATACTTTCATTAATCTTGTTTAGTTTTTTAGTTCTTATGGCTATAAGACTAACTCTCTATAGTTTCTACACTGAGGACTTTACAGATTTAAGCACTGCCGAGTTTTACGCCTCACTTTTTATGGGCTTTCGAGTAGATATGATAACAATTTTTACATTCTCATTTATCTTTGTTTTAACTCTTATATTTCTTAAAAATCCAAAACATAGATCCATAGTAGCCATTCTTTGGGCTGTCATACTAAACATCATCTTTGTTATTAGTTTTAGCGATGTACTATATTATGATTATATCCACAGACACATCTCAAACGAGATCTTCAACCTTAGTGATGATATGGACATTATTGTAGGAATGGCATTTGGATCTATGCTTTTTCATACTCTTGGTGCACTTCTTTTAAGTACTCTATTTTTATACTCTGTTTATAAATTTTTCTCATTTAAACCAAAAGAGTTTATCTCTTCAAAAAAGTTGGTTATTTTCACACTAGTAACTATCCTAATTGTATTTATTGGCATTAGAAACAGCGTCTCTGGTAAAAGTTTTGGAAGTAGTGATGCTTTTGCGGTAAACAAAGTAAGTAGTGGAAACTTAGCACTCAATGGCTTCTTCACAATTTACAGAACTGCAAAAAAATCTGCTAAACACAATCTTATGAACCTTCAAGAAGCCATAGAGATAAGCAAAGATGCACTAAAGACTCCAAATGCACCTTTTGTAGACAAAGAGTTTCCACTTCTTCGTAAATACCCTTTTAAGGATATTGAAAAATATAATGTTGTAATTGTTCTTTTAGAATCTTTTGGAGCTGAACATATTGATGGATTTACTCACTATAAAGAGTTAAATGTTACACCATACTTTAAAAAACTAAGTCAAGAGGGTTTAAAGTTTACAAACTTTTACTCAAATGGCTACAGATCTATATTTGGTATAACTTCCATCTTTACAGGTATAACTATTCCTGCTGGAGCTCAATATTTGGGTAAAGGTTTAGAACTATCAACACTTAGCTATCTTGGAAATGTTGCAAAAGAAAATGGTTACTCAACACTCTCCATGCAGGCATCTAATAAACGTTCATATAGAGTTGATGCGGTTAGTGCAATAGCTGGTTTTGATCAGTATTATGGCGCTGAAGATATGCCAAATGTAGAAGATGTAGATGAGGGAAGAGAACCTTTAACTGGAACTTATGACTTTAATATGCTTGACTTTTATCATAAAAAATTAAACACTATGAAAGAGCCTTTTTTAAGCTTCGCTTTTACAAGTACTACTCACTCAGATTTTTATCTCCCAAGTGCAAAGTTTGAGAGGTATCCTCATGATCTAAAGAACTATCACGGATCTCTTAATGCTTATATCTATGCAGATAACGCCATAGAACGCTTTATGGAAAATGTTAAGAGTGAGCCATGGTTTGATAGAACTATCTTTATTTTCACCTCAGATCACGGAAGTGGAGATGCATTAAATCCAATAGCTAGAAAATATCGACCAGACGATACACCAAAAGCGGCAATAGAACATTTTAGAATCCCTCTTATCATATACGCTCCAAAGATTTTTGAGCCTCAGGAAGTGACAACTTTGGGTGGACATAATGATATATTTCCTACTATTGTTGATATGCTAGGCTTAAAAGCTGAGATTACTACTATGGGAAGTTCGCTCTTCGATGAAGATATAAATGAGAGGTTTGTCTATTTTTATGCTGGAAACCTTATAGGACTTATCACAAACAGTGGATATATCAAGTATAACTTTAAAGATGTAGTTGAAAAAGATGCAGAGAGCGAAAACCTTTTGGATAAGATGAAAAAACTACTTTTTGCTATAGACACAGCAGAAGCACAACTACTAGAGAAAAACAGATGGGCAAAATGATAAAAGCTAAAGCTCAATGCAGGGAGGCACTAAATGCCGAGTCATAGAATATTAATTATTTTGCCAAACTGGTTAGGTGATGCTATTATGGCTACTCCTGCTATTGAGCTTTTAGCAAAGTATTATAATAATCCTAGATTTACCTTTGTTGGAAGTTATGTCAGCATCGAAGCTATAAAGCACCATCCACTTTGTGAGAAGGCTATTGTAGATGAGACAAAAAAAGCTCCAAATAGATTTTTAGCTACATATAAACTAGCTCGTGAGTTAGGAGAGTTTCATCTAGCTATAAGCTTTAGAAACCAACTTCATTCTAGCTTACTTTTGAGATTTACCAAAACAGTTGTTTGCATCTCAAAACGTTCATGGCACTCCATCTTTTTACTCTCTCACACTTCAGTAATAAAAACCAATCAACACCTTGTAAAACAGTACGCCGAACTTGCGATGTGTGATGTTGATGGCTGGGACAAAGAAGTTCCAAAACTAAAGCTCTTTATTGAGCCAAAACTCTTTACTAAGCCTACTTTAGGGATAAATGCAGGTGCTACTTATGGAAGTGCAAAACGATGGTATCCAGAGAGATTTGCAGAGGTGGCTAGTGAATTTTCGAACAGGTACGACATCATAATCTTTGGCGGACCAAATGAGATAGAGATGGCAGATGAGATAGAGTCACATCTTAGATCCATGAAAGTTACCAACTACACAAACCTAGCAGGAAAAACAGATATAAAAGAGCTTTGCTCTAGCATTGCAGGATGTTCTTTATTTGTTACAAATGACAGCGGGCCTATGCACGTGGCAGCTGCTTATCAAGTGCCTACAGTTGCAATTTTTGGACCAACAAGACACAAAGAGACATCACAATGGATGAATGAAAAAAGTAGACTTATAAGGCATGAAATGGATTGTTCCCCTTGCATGAAGAGAGAGTGCCCACTTGAGCATCATGATTGCATGAAAAGTATCACAGCATTAGAGGTTATAGAAGTCATTAAAGATATGGATCTATAACGGTGTATGATTATCTCATTATAGGAGCTGGATCTGCAGGTTGTGCCATTGCTCACTTTTTAAATAAAGCAGGTAAAAGTGTAGCCATTATAGATAGAGATGGTGTTGCTTCAGGTGCTAGTGGAGCAGCTGGAGCATTTCTCTCACCTCTTGCAGGAAAGAAAAATCCCTATAACTCTTTCGTAAATGATTCACTTACCTTTTCTTTAGATTTTTATGAAAAGCTTTCATCTGAATCTTTTATAAAAAAAGGAGTTTTAAGAGTTGCTGATGAAAACTTCTCAAAAGATAGCCTAAACGAATTAGAAAATGAATACTACTCATCCCAAAAACTTAGAACTATCTCAAGTGATTTTAAAGATATAGAAGGATTTTTCTATAAAGAAGCTGCATATATAAATCCATCTGAGATCTTACACAAAATGATAGAGGGATGTGACTTATATATAAAAGAGATAATAGAGTTAAAATATGAAGATGAGATCTATAGTGCTGATGGTGTAAAAACAAAAAATATCATTCTAACTCAAGGAGTAAGTAACTCTTTAGTAGATAGTCCTTACATAGGATTAAGTCCTATTTTTGGACTACGACTTGATGCTAAAACAACAACTAAAGTCCCTTTTAATATCCACAAATCTATCTCCATCTCTACAAACAAAAAAGACAACACTATAGCCATCGGCGCTACTCAGCAAAGGCATGACTCTAGCGAAATATTTTGCAATACAAGTTGTGATAAGTGTAGCTTTTATGTAGATGATGAAAAAGCACAAGTTGAGTATCTTTTGAACAAAGCAAATGAGTTAATAGAGTTAAAAGACTTAGAAGTTATAAAAACATATACAGGTGCTAGATCTAGCATAAAGAGTTATTTTCCTGTAGTTGGAAAACTTGTAGATTATAATGCCTCATTAAAAAAATATCCATCTATAAAAAATGGAACAATGATTCCAAAAGAGTCTTTGCTTTACCATCCAAACATCTATATCATAAATGCGTTGGGCTCAAGAGGTTTTGTTTTTGCTCCATATCTAGCAAAGATATTGAGTCAATATCTCTTAGAAAATCTTGAGATCCCAAGTGAGATCTCAACACAAAAACTATTCTTTAAATATGCAAGAAAAAAGGTAGCTTAAAAAGCGAATTTCACACCAATGTAAGCAGACTTGTTATAGTTCTTATCTCCGCCTTTTTTACTATCATAATTTGTGTCTAATGATCTATAACCAACAGTTACATAACCGTTAGTAATTAGCTCAATGTCTAAAGCCACACGATATTCTAAAAAGTTCTTTGCATTTTGCATTGAAAGGATCTCAGGTGCAAAATAAACAGCTCCCTTAAGATATAACGGAATTGCACCATTTACTATTTTATAAGTAGCTTCTACCCCAAGTGGAATACTACTAAAATTTTTAGTACCATTTAGCTTTACACCAAGACCGATAACCAACTCTGTTGCAGCAACTCTTCTTTGCATAAGAAAGCTAGCTTCATAGTAGTCGTTCATCTCGCTATTGCTTCTAAAATCACTGTTTTTTTCATCAGCATGAAGTATCTTAGCACCTATAAATACACTATCTGGATCAATAGTATCATTGAACTGACCCATATCAACTTTTGCACCAAATTCTAAATCTTTGTCGTTAATATTTAATTCTACACTGTGCATTGCAAAAACGGAAGCACTACATAGTGCTAATAGCCCAATTTTCTTTAACATGAAGTTCCTTGTATTTTTTGGATTGTTTTTGTTGTACTCTTGCCATCGACAAAACCAACAAGCTTTAACTCACTAGCAAACTCAGTTCCAACTACATCCATTCCCTCATAATCTCCACCTTTTACTAGCGTATGCGGCTGTATCATCTTTATAAGATCATAAGGTGTATCATCTTCAAAAGGAACTACAAAGTCAACGGCTTCAAGAGCTGCAAGTATATAAGCTCTATCCTCTGCAAGATTTACAGGACGCTCAGGTCCTTTTAGTCTTGAGACTGAGGCATCTGAGTTTAGACCAACTATAAGCACATCTCCAAAGCTTTTAGCCTCTTGCAAGTACTTAACATGTCCAACATGTAAGATGTCAAAACAGCCATTTGTAAAGACAACTTTTTTGCCATTTGCTCTATATCTCTCTACTATGTTTTTTATATCTTCAAAACTCTTAATATGCGCATCTGATGTACTTTTATGTAGCGATGCTTCATACTCTTCTATCTCATCAATTGTAACTGTAGCAGATCCTAGTTTTCCAACAACAACACCAGCAGCTAAGTTTGCAAATGAAGCAGCTTCTTCAATCGATTTTGAAGCACTAAGAGCAAAGGCAATAGATGCAATAACCGTATCTCCAGCACCAGTTACATCAAAAACTTCTTTAGCAACAGTAGCAAATCGCTTAAGCTCATTTTCATATATAGCAATTCCGTCCTCCGAGAGTGTTATAAGTGATATATTTAGATCTAATTCATCTTTAAGTTTAACAAGAGCTGCTCTTAGAGACTCCTCATCTTTTATCTCTATTTTTGACGCTAACATTGCCTCTTTTTTATTTGGAGTTAAAAGATACGATCCCTTGTATTTTGAGAAGTCACTACCTTTGGGATCTACTAAAACTTTTACACCATTTTTATTTGCTAAAGATATTACTTGTTGACAAAGTGAAGTTGTTAAAACTCCCTTGCCATAATCAGACAAAATTAATGTATCAAAAGAGGCTATATTTTTAGATATGGATTCTATTATCTTAAATTCACTCTCCTCTTTAATCTCATTTTTACTCTCTTTGTCATATCTCAATATTTGCTGACCAACTGCTATGATACGGCTCTTCTTAGAAGTAGTTCTTCCCTTTTGAATTATGATATTTGAACTATCTACATTAATGATTTTTAACATCTCTTTTAGCTCAACGCCATTATCATCATCACCAATAACACTACTAACACTCACATCTGCACCCAATGCTTTGAGGTTATTAATAACATTTCCAGCTCCACCTAAAACCGTTGTCTCTTTGGCAATATCAACTACTTGAACAGGAGCTTCGGGAGATATTCTCTCACAACTTCCCCACAAATAGTGATCTATCATCAAATCACCAATAACTAGGATCTTTGGAGTGTAATTTTTTAAAAATTTCATGCTTTTACTTCTTGCTCATAAACCCTCTTTATCTCACCAACATAGTCTTTAATGGCATCTTCCATATCATAGGCTGGTTCATAACCTAGAGCCTCTCTAGTAGTCTCTATATCAGCCTCTGTATGAAACTGATAACTTCCTACAAATGGGTTTGGCATATACTCACATGCTAGATTAGTTCCTAACTCCTTTTGGAGAATGTCAACTATGTCTTGAAAGCTTCTTGGCACTCCTGTACCTACATTATAAACACCACTTTTTTTTGACATCATGGCTTTTATATTGGCTTGGATAATGTCTTCTATATATATAAAATCTCGGAGTATCTTGTCGCTTCCCTCAAAAAGTCTAGGATTTTTACCTGCTAAGATCTGATGTCCAAACTGCAAAACCATAGAGGCAGTAGTGTTTTTAAAATACTCTCCCTTTCCATAAACATTAAAATATCTAAGCCCTATTATAGAGATATCACACTCTTTAATATAGTCACGGCTTAAGTTATCCATACAAAGTTTTGAGAAACCATAAACATTGTTTGGTGCTTCTCTTCCTACTCTTTGAGGTGACTCTGCATTTCCATAAGTTGCAGCTGAAGATGCATAGATCATATTTGCACCATGTCTGATCGCTAGGTCTAAGAGATCTTTATAAGCATTTACATTTGTTTTTATCATTAGATCTTGCTCTTGAGCAGTAGTGTCAGAGATAGCAGCTTCATGAAAAATATAATCAAATTTGTAATTTATTTCTAGATCTAGGAGTAGATCTTTGTCATTTATATCTCCGCTAATAATTTCCCCATTAAAGCCTATAAGGTTTTTAAAGTGTCCAAAACTCTTTAAGTTCCCATTTGAAAGCACATAAGAGCTTCTAAAACTATCAAGCACCACTATCTTCGCATCTGGATGGTTATTTTGAAAGTAAAAAGCTAGGTTTGAACCTATAAATCCAGCCCCGCCAGTTATTAAAATCGTTTTATTTGTTAAATCATCTTCTATGTATCTCATTTACTCATCCATTCTCACATTATTTTAATAAAATCATACACTATCCTTCATTAACAAGTATTTAAGACTCAACGCACTATAATTGAGCCGAAAATTAATCTTTAAGGAAAAAAAATGAAAAAAATCGTAATCGCTACAGTAGCTTCTTTAGCATTAGCAACAGCATCTATGGCAGCAGTAAATGGCAAAGCATGTACATCTTGTCACGGTGCTGACTGGACTAAAGCAGCTCTAGGAAAGTCTAAAAATGTTGCTGAGATGACACATGCTGAAATTGCAACTTCTCTTAAGGGATATAAAGATGGCAGTTACGGTGGCCCAATGAAAGGTCTTATGAAAGGTCAAGTAGCTAAGTACTCTGATGAAGAATTAGATGCTTTTGCACAAACTATAGGTAAATAATTTATCTTCAAAACTGCTCATAAATGAGCAGTTTATTTAAACACTTCTTATTTAATTTTACCAACTTCTCTCTACTCAGGTCGATAATCTTTTTTCAAAGCTTTTTTCTTTTGCTCTTGTTTAAATGCATCATTTAGTTCATCTTCTCCATCGAACTTTGCTGCATTTAAAAACTTCTCTTCATCATCAAACTGCCCATTTTTTATAGCCCAAAGAAATGCAAAAAGTGCAACAGCTCCTAAAAAAATAGAGACACCTAACATCATAGCTATTACCCAGTTATTCATTTTCTACCTCTACTTTTGTTTAAACTTATATTTTATTCTCAGCGAATTACCAACTACTAAAAGCGAACTAAAAGACATCGATATTGCAGCTACAAGTGGGATAACATATCCCGCCATAGCAAGTGGTATAGTAATAGCATTATAGACTAAAGATATAAAAAGGTTTTGTTTGATTAGTCCAAAAGTGATTTTACTTATCTTAAATGCATCTTTAAGTGAAGTTAGAGAGTTATTCAATAAAACTACATCACCAATCTCCACAGCTATATCACTTCCACTTCCCATAACTATACCAATATCTGCTCTTGAGAGTGCCAATATATCATTAACTCCATCACCAACCATAACTACACTTCTGTTTTGCGCATGAAGAGACTCTATAAAGTTAGATTTATCCTCTGGAGTTTGTTCATAGTAAAGCTCAGTAATGCCAACCTTGCTTGCCACACTTCTAGCACTCTTTTCATTGTCTCCTGTAAGCATTACGACATTTATATCTCTTTTTTGCATCTCAAGTATAAGCTCTTTTGCACTCTCTTTTATCTTATCACTGAGCTCATATATGCAAACAATTTTGTTATCAATAGCATAGTAAAAAACTGTGTTATCGCTTACAAAGTCAATAGTTATATCGTGTTGCTTTAAGAGTTTTAAGTTTCCACCCAATATCTCTTTGTTTTTATATTTTGCTTTTATGCCACAAGCTGGAATTTGAGAAAATTCATCAAATAAGATCTCTTTTAACTTGTCGTCATTATTCTCTAAATATATACAAATCCCAGATGCAACAGGATGTTTTGATAGTTTTACAAGAGAGTACAACAACATTTTGTCAAACTCTTCAAACACATTTTCTTTTATAACCTCCGGTTTTCCGACTGTGATAGTTCCAGTTTTATCCAAGACTAAAGTATCAACCTTTGCCATAGTCTCAATTTGAGCCGCCTCTTTAAAGAGGATGCCTCTCTTTGCACCAAGGTTCAGCCCAACAAGAGTAGCAACTGGTGTAGCAAGAGCTAAAGCACAAGGACAGGCTATAACAATTACAGAGATAGCTATCATAAAAGAAGTCTCAAATCCGTTACCTATCATAAACCACACAAGAAATGTTAAAAAGCTAAATCCTAATATGACAGATGAAAAGTGTTCTGAGAGTCTATTTGCCATCTGCTGTATTTTTGGTTTTTTGTTTATTGCAGATTCAAGTAGAGTGACAAGATTTGAAAGAGTCGAGTGTTTAAAGTCCTTTGTAGCTCTAAAATAAACATCTGCATCTATACTTGTGGTCCCGCTAATAACGATATCGCCTGCTTTTTTATAAATCGGCTCACTCTCTCCCGTTAAGTTAGATTCATCAAAAGAACCTTGCCCTTTTACAATTTCGCCATCAAGTAAAACTCTCTCACCAGATGACACAACTACGATATTTCCAACTTTTACATTTTCTAACTTACAAGAAATGATAGTATCATCCAAAATAATTTTTATCTCACTAGGGATATGTTTACCAATGATATCAAGTGTGTCTGCCGCATTTTTTTTACTTAATACTTCTAAAAACTTTCCAATAAGTACAAAGGTTATAATCATACTAACAGAATCAAAGTATGCCTCTCCATATTCTGTCACAGTTATATAAATAGAATATATATATGTAAGTAATGCTCCAGTTGCGACCATTAAATCCATATTTACAACTCTATTTCTTAGACCATAATATGCACCTCTAAAAAAAACCCAACCACTATAAAAGAGTACAGGAGTAGCTAAAATCCACTCCGCTATATTTAAAATAGTTTTAATCTCTTGAGTAATTCCAGTAAAATATCCAGCATATTGAGCCACTGCTATCCACATAATATTCATAGATGCAAATATTGCCACTGCCATCTTCAAGTAGTATGATTTTCTTTCTTTGTTTGCATAAACCTCTTGTATTGATGAATCATAAGCAAAAGCATCATAACCAATAGAGCGAATCATCTCTATAATAGCAGAGAGCTTTACGACGTCATCTGCCCAAACTACAGTAGCTTTGTTGTTAGTAAAGTTAATATTTACTTCTATAACCCCATCCATCTTATGAAGAGCTTTTTCATTTAACCAAACACAAGCAGAGCAGTGAATACCTTGTATAATAAGTGCAATTTCACTAAATCCATCACTATTTGTCTTTACAAAAGCATCTCTAAAAGACTCACTATCAAAAGTTGAAGAATCTTCAAATTTCTCTATAGGAGGTGAGAGTTTTACATTTGCAGTTTTATCATAAAAACTGTCAAACCCTTCATCGCTAAGAAGTTTGAAAATACCTTGACAGCCATTACAACAAAAGTAGTGATCACTATCTTTTATCATAACAGCTTCATCAAACACAAGATGACAATGACTACAAGCTACTTTATTTGACAAGCTCAAACTTTCCTAAAGATTTGTTTTTTGCAATATTTTTAGATAACTCTATTAAACCATTCATGCAGATATATACGCCATTTTGAGGTTTTGCCCTAAGAAATCCTATGGCCATCCCAAGATTTAGAGTAGCTTCAATCTTGTTTATCTCAAACGGTTTCATAGATCCTGTAAGTATGATTTTTCTATCTTCAAATATCTCAGATAAAAATTCAGCTGTAATATCCATAGTATCTGTTCCATGGACTATTATAAAAGTATCATCAGTTGACTCCATAATGATACTAGCGATCATCTTTCTATCACCCATATCCATGTCAAGACTATCCTTGTATATGGCACCAGATAAATCATACTCAAATGTTGTACTTTTCAAAATTTTTTTTATAATTTCATTATTAAACAGAATCTCCAAATTCCCTGTTCTAGAATTGTATTTTTTGTTAAATGTTCCACCGCTATTGAGAATTAACATCGTAAATATCCTTAAATTTTGAAATAATTTTGTTTGCTTTTGATACTCTAATATTATTTGATTCATCAAAAAGATATCCACATTTCAAGCCAGCAGCAATTCCAGCTTCTATATCTCTCTCTTTATCACCAACAATAATTGATTCTGATAAGTTTATATTCAAATCCCTACTTGCATCTAGAATCATTCCAGGACTAGGTTTTCTACAACTGCACTTGCCAGATATTTTAGGATAGTGTGGACAATAATATACTTTTGATATAAGTATATCTTGCTTTAAGAACTCACCTTTCATCCAAGAAGTTAAAGTCTCAAAATCATCCTCTGAATAATAACCTCTTGCTATACCAGATTGATTAGTTACGACAACTATAATAAATCCTAGATCTTGGTAATATCTGCATAAGTCAAATATACCATCTATAAATTCAAAATCATCTATTTTGTAAAGATACTCTTTTTCAACATTTATAACACCATCACGATCTAGAAAAAGTGCCTTATTCATAAACTAATCTTCTATTCCTTCGCCAAATATTTCTTTTTCAATAATATCACAAAGAATATGTCCTATTAGTATATGAGACTCTTGTATTCTAGGGGTAGAGTTTGATGGGATAATAATAGCAAAATTAGCCAACTTTGCCATCTCTCCTCCATCACGCCCAACCAAAGCTACAGTTTTTATATTTTTCTCTTTTGCAACTTTAAAAGCATTGATAATATTTAAAGAATTTCCTGATGTAGATATTCCTATAAAAATATCTCCATCTTGACCCATACCTTCAAGTTGGCGAGAAAAGACTTTATCATATCCATAATCATTGCCAATAGCAGTTAAGTTTGAAGTGTCAGTAGTAAGTGAAAGTGAAGGAATAGATGGTCTGTCAAACCCATATCTACCAACAAGTTCAGCAGCAATATGTTGTGCATCCGCAGCACTACCACCATTACCAGCTAAAATCGTCTTATTTTTACCTCTATATAGTTCAACACAAAGCTTAGCTACCTGCTCTATCTTGCTTAGTAATTCATTATTTTCATAAATAGCTATCTTTGTTTCATAAGATTTTTTAATCTGATCTTTTATATATTCTTTCATATAATATCCTAAAATAATATTTGAAATAATACCATAATAAGCATAACAAAGTGATTTAGCAATTTTAATTTCAGAGTTATAATTAACTAGTTCCAATGCTCTGCGTTGGAATTCATATATATTTAAATTGATGTAAATAATCGCTATTGATATGCTAATAATAAATATTGAAATTGTCACGCTAGAGTTATAATTAACATATTAAGTTGATTATTAAATAGGCGAAGAATATTAAAATAGTTAATTTCTAAACGTTTAATTATTATTGTAAAAAAAGGGTGATTGTAGTAAAAAAGAAGAGTTGTTAAATTGATCAACTAGGCAGCGAC
>NZ_JALOAN010000040.1 GCF_023228785.1 Sulfurimonas sp. | reverse complement strand
CCAATAGTATGCAATATACGGTCTTTATTTTCAATAAAAATATCATATACAGATTTAGAAATAATTGTCTTATTTATTTAGAAAAATGAGACTGCAAAGAAGAAGTTCTTTCACAGTCTCTCTGCGTTGGAACTCATATATATCTGAGTTGTTGTGCATATATAGGCTCCCACGCAGAGCGTGGGAGCCAGAGTAACCTCGCTCGTTCCAATGCTCTGCGTTGGGAACCAGTGAAAGAACTATTTTAGATCTTGAAGTGCCTTTATAACTTCATCCAAATTCTCTAATGGAATATGAACCTTCCACTCTGGAGTATCACTTTTTCCAGTTAGAGATATACCAATACTTGCTACCGTATGGCTATCTTTTCCATATGGTTCTTCTAATTTAGTTACAGATATAACACCTTTTTTTGTTCCACTTAATTCTATTGTTTTTGACATATTCGCTTTCCTTTAAAGTTTATTTTACTAGTCTAGCTAGTTTTGCCTGAAGTTTCAACCATAATCTATGCTCCATTAGAGGAAAGCCGGCAAATGTTAGGCCACTCTCTTTGATACTCTTTGTAACTCCACTTCTTGCAGCCATTGTTGTAAATGCGGCAACCTCAAGATGCCCAGATATTGCACTTTGCCCACCCATCACAACATTTCTGCCCATTATAGTAGATCCTGCAATGCCAGCTTGTGAGACTAGAACGCTATACTCACCTATAACGCAGTTGTGCCCTACTTGAACAAGGTTATCAATCCTAACACCTTGTTTTATAAGTGTTGTTCCAAAAGCAGCCCTATCTATCGCAGTAGAGCTTCCAATCTCAACATCATCTTCAATAACTACATTTCCATTTTGATAGATCTTCTTATGCTCGCCTTGCTTTGAAGTAGCAAACCCAAAACCATCACTTCCAATAGTTGAATTTGCATGAATAATACAATCACTTCCAACTTTACAATCTCTATAGATACAAACACTTGGATAGAGGATAGTGTTATCACCTATGGTAACATTCGCGCCGATATATACATGAGCCATAATAGTGCAGTTTTTACCAATAGTAGCTCCATTTGCTATTTCAGCCCTAGGTGAAACTTTGCTACCCTCCCCTATCTTTGGTTCTGGAAGATTATCATCTTCTATACAAGGAGCAAAATACTTGGAGAGCTTTGCCATCTCCCAATAAGGAGATTCTACTACTAAAGCGATAGAGTCTGTTGGTACATATTTCTCTGTCTTAGCATCAACTATAATTACTCTAGCTTGTGAGTTTTTTATATCGCTTATGTATTTTGAATTTGACACAAAAGAGAGTTCTGTCTTTGAAGCAGATTTTAAAGTGTTCATGCCCGTAACTTCAAACTCTTCACCATTAAATTTTGCTCCAATAATAGAAGCTATTTCTGATATCTTCATCTTTATCCTTTTAGATTACACTTATCTCTCAAGTGCAACGGCACCACTTCTTACTATCTCTTTTGGGTTATATCTTTTGATCATCTTTAAGAAATTATCTACTCTTTTTGGCTCATCTGCTATCATTGCAATAAAGATATTTTCTCCAACATTTACTATATTTCCATTATAAGCTAGACACATAGCCGCAATATCGCTAATATTTTCAGTTATAGGAAACTTCATTAAAGCCATCTCTTTTTCAACTAAATCAGCATGTTCATAAACCTTTAAAACAGGTACAAGCTTGTGAAGTTGCTTAGTTATTTGCTCTATTACTCTAACAGATCCAGATGTAACTATAGTTAGTCTTGAGTATTTACTCTCAGGAATCGGAGCTACTGTTAGTGAAGTTATATTGTATCCACGACCAGAAAAAAGATCTGTGATGCGAGATAAAACACTCGCTTCATTTACCACGATAACTGAAACTACTCTTCTTTCGCTATTTTCAGTCATTACTTCTCCTTTTTCTCTAATAACATCATGTTAAATAGGCTTCCACCAGATGGAACCATTGGCATAACATTTTCAAGTCTCTCAACAACAACATCAATAAAAGCAACAATATTTTTCTCTATTGCATCTTTTAAGGCTGCATCAAACTCTTCTTTTGTAGTAACTCTATAACCTATTCCACCAAAAGCTTCTGCTAAGAGAACAAAGTCAGGCTGAACGCTTAGATCTGTCTCACTATGTCTTTTGTCGTAAAATAGTGTTTGCCACTGACGAACCATTCCTAAGTAGTTGTTGTTCAAGATAATATTTATAACTGGAAGCTTTTGCTCAACCGCAGTCATAAGCTCTTGACAATTCATAAGGATAGATCCATCTCCTGTAAAGTTTATACTTATCTTATCAGGAGAAGCAGCTTTAACACCCATAGCAGCTGGAAAACCAAAACCCATAGTTCCAAGTCCACCAGAGCTTATAAACTGTCTAGGTCTGCTAAAAGGGTAAAACTGTGCAGTCCACATTTGGTGCTGACCAACATCTGTTGAGATATTTGCCCCGTCACCTAGCAACTCTCCTACCCTCTCTATAACCCATTGTGGTTTTATTCTATCTGTATCTTCATGATAGAAAAGAGGATGAAGTTCGGCAAAATTTGTTACAGTTTCTCTCCACGACTCATATTTAGCAGGGTTGATAGATGAAGAGATCTCTAACATCTCTTTTACAACGTTTTTAACATCTCCAACTATTGGGTAGTCAGCATTTACAAGTTTTGAAATAGATGCGGGATCTATATCGACATGAATAACACCAGCATTTTTAGCAAATTCTGATAGCTTTCCAGTTACACGATCATCAAATCTAGCACCGAGACCTATAACTAAGTCAGTTTCACTCATCGCCATATTTGATGCATAAGATCCATGCATTCCTAACATTCCAACCAAGAGTTCATCATCGTGTGATAAAACACCTCTAGCCATAAATGTCTCAACAGCAGGTATCCCAGTTCTCTTTACTAGCTCTCTTACTTCATATCCAGCGTTTGCATTTATTACTCCACCACCTATGTAAAAAAGTGGTCTTTTTGCTTTAGCTATTGCTGCAATTGCTTTTTTGATTTGGCGAGGATTGCCTTTGACATTTGGCTTATAAGTCTCAAGATCTACTTCTATTGAGTAGTCAAACTCTGCAATTTCAGCAGTTACATCTTTTGGAATATCAACATGAACAGGACCAGGACGACCTGAAGCTGCGATATGAAATGCTTCTTTTAGTACACGAGGTAAGTCACTTGCATTTGTTACAAGATAGTTATGTTTAGTACAAGATCTGCTAATTCCAACTGCATCTATCTCTTGAAATGCATCAGTACCTATTAGACTCATCGGAACTTGTCCACTAATAACTACTAAAGGAATAGAATCCATGTAAGCATCTGCTAAACCAGTTACGGCATTTGTAAAACCAGGACCACTTGTAATTAGAGCAACACCTACTTTTCCACTTGCTTTTGAGTAACCCTCAGCAGCGTGAACTGCAGCTTGCTCATGTCTTGTCAATATATGTTTAAATTTGTCTTGCTTATAAATCTCGTCGTAAACATTCATAATCGCTCCACCAGGGTAGCCAAAAACTGTGTCTACATCCTCTGCGATTAATGCTTCAATGACCATTTGTGCGCCACTAATCTGCATAAACGACTCCTTATTAAAAAATTCGCCAATTATATAAAAATAGAACTATAATTGAGGTTAAAAAGTCTGAAGATTTTTGGATTTAAATTTAATATAAGATGGAATTTACAATCATAGAAGATCGCCACATACTTTTAGAGCCTTTAGTTTGGAGATCTAGGTTTAATTTTGTTTGTGGATAGTTATCTTTAAAAATATTAAAAAGCGACTCTATTTGATCTTGAAGTCCAAAATATAAAATATAATTTTTTATACCATTTTCTATAATAACTTGCTCTTTTTCTTCTTCTATAGCTTTTTCAAGTTCAACCATATAGCACCAACCATATATATCTGCTAATGCAGAGCTTTTAGAGCTTACTTTCATATATTTTTCTAAAACTCTATTGACTTCTTTTATATTTGCATCTAGTGCAAATTCATTTGCGGTTGCTACTGCATCGTTATATTCTTTTTGTAGTCTTTTTCCTTCTTGAGTGCTTTGTAGATCTTCGTTTTGTGCAAGAATATTATAAGCAGTTGTTGTATCATCTTCTTTTATAGCTGCGTAAAATTTATGTCTGCACTCTATACTTTTCATAAGCTCTTTTGCATCTTCCGTAAAGTCACTAAAGTCTACTAAGACTCTTAACATTTTAATTGCCTCGTGAGTATTGTCTTGCTGAAATAGTTTTTGACTCTTTATATAGAGTGAATCAGCATAATCTAAAAGTGCAATATAATCTGGAAGTTCTTTTAAAAATGGGTTTAATTTTATAAGCTCAAAAGCCACTTTATAATCTTTTTGTCCAACAGCTACTCGAAAGCGTTTGTAAACTTCGCTTTTAGCAAATAGCTCTTGAATTAGCTTTGTCTTTTGCGTAACTCCCCTGTATGGAGCCAAAATCTCACGAGCCAGATCTGCACCTTTAGGGTCAATAGCATATTTTTTAGCTTCACAAAAAGTTTTTTTCCAGTTTAATTCAAGTGCTTTATATAGTTGAGAATCCTGATAATGAGGATGTTGTAGAGCTAGAGCGTAAGCAAGAGGAAATTTTGATTCTTGTGCAAATTTAGCGAATTTATCAAACTCTTTATACTCTTTTATAATTGCTTTTATAGCAGTGTTTCTAGCTGGTACATATTGAAAGTTTCCAAAAAGTTCAAGTGCTGTTTCTTTATCATTTTTCTCTAGTGCCAATCTAGCTTTTTTGACTGTTGAATCCCAAATAGAAATAACAAGTTGATATGCCTTTGTATAGGCTAATAGTGGATTTTCTTCTACTATCTCTTGTATCTTTTTATAACTTTTTATCCTTAAAAATTTAGCTATACGCTCCTCTGATGCGAAGATATGGTAAAAAAGTAGATCTGCATCCTCAGTTGCAACAATGAGTTGTGAGGTTTTTTCATGAAACTCAAGAGCTGTTATAGTTGATGTTAATTTTATATATTTTCTTGAGAGCATCTTATAACTCTCAAGCTCAAAAACCATAACATAACCGAGCTCACTTCCCAAAAAAAGAAAGATCCCATCATCGCTAGATGTAATAGAAGATATATCATCATGAATACCCTCTAAACGTTCAATAACTTTTCCCTTCTCACAATCCCAAACAATAGCAGTATTTGCCTTGTCAACGCTAAGAAGTCTATTTTCACTTAAAAAGTGAACTTTTAAAACTTCCTCATTGTGTCCTATGAGTCTATGCTTTTTTGTCATCGTTATCAAGTTAAAGAGGTGGATTTTCTTATCATAACTCGCAGTTGCAACCCATTGAGCATTTTTACTAAATGCTATATCTGTAAGTGAATCAGAGTGGATAGGAAGTGTAAAGGCTATTTTTTTATTTTCTATATCTATGGCATATGATTTTCCATCATCACCACAGCTAAACATATATTTAGAATTAGGATCAATTGCCACACAGTTTACTTCACCGCTATGTCTATCCATCTTTGCGATCGTTTTTTTGTTCTTTGCGTTATATAGTAGCGATTCTTTTTTAGTAGCGCTTATAAGTGTAAAATATAGTCCATTATCGCTAAAGTCAAAGACTTGTCTCTTAAAACTTTTATACTCTACACCACACTTAAAGCCAGATGCTGTTTTTAAAGTCACTAGATCTAAAAACCTAACTACACTCTTTGCATCTACCACTAGAAGCTTACCATCTTCCATGATTTTAACTCTAATGATGGCATTTTTAAAACTTATTTCTTTTGATGGCTTCATGCTAATGATCTCTTAAATACCCCTCAGCCCTTAGCATATCTTCTATCTCTTTTTGATGTGCTTGACCTTTTGTCTCCATGTGAACAGTAACATTTGCATCGCCATAATCAAGTGAGATCGAAGTTCTATCATATGATATGTGAACAATGTTTGCATTTAGCTCTTTTAGTATCTCGGTAAAGCGCATAAGTGAGCCAGGTTTATCTATAAGAGTAACAGTTAGTTTCATCTTTCTGCCAGACTTTAAAAGTCCTTTTTCAATAATTACAGACAAAAGTGTGACATCCATATTTCCGCCACTTAAAACTAAAGCTACTTTTTTACCCTTTAAATGATCTAGTTTGTTATGAATAACAGCAGCCACAGCAGCAGCTCCAGCACCCTCAACTACAAGTTTTTGTTTCTCAAGAAGAGCTAAAATAGCACTAGCTATCTCTGCATCATCTACACTAACAAAACGATCTACACTCTTCAATGCATAAGCAAGAGTAATGGAAGAAGTGTCTCTAACAGCTATACCATCAGCAATTGTTCTAACACTTAGAGAGTCTACTGCTTTTTTAAGCTCATATGAGTCTTTAAAAGCAGGAGCACCTTTTGCACTAACTCCTATAACTTCTATGTTTGGATTTATACTCTTTATAGCAGTAGCCATTCCTGCAATAAGACCGCCACCACCAACTGGGATAACTACTGCATCAAGATCTTTACATGATTCTAAAATCTCTAAAGCTACAGTTCCCTGACCAGCCATAACCTCTGTATCTTCAAAAGGATGCACAAATGTCAAAGAGTTTTTTGATCCAAACTCTTTTGCATAAGCATAGGCTTCATCATAGTTTGAACCTGCTAGTATAACTTCCGCGCCGTAGAGCTTTACGCCATCTATTTTTGTAAGAGGAGTAGAATCTGGCATAACGATAACTGCTCTGATGCCAAACTTTGAAGCACTAAGAGCCACACCTTGAGCGTGATTTCCAGCACTTGCAGCTATTACACCACAATCTTTTTGTGCTTTAGTTAGTGATGCTATCTTGTTATAAGCACCTCGTATCTTAAAAGCACCAGTTATTTGAAGGTTCTCTTTTTTTAAGTAGATCTCCATAGATGAGATCTTGCTGAGATGTGGAGCATATGAAAATGGAGTTTGTGAAATAACCTCCGCTATTGTATCTTTTGCTTTATAAATCATTTCTATATCTAACAACTTGCCTAACCTTCCAACGTTTTATGTTCTACCATCGCACATAAGTTTTGTACAACTCTCATTCCTGCATCTTTAGCTCTTTGTGCAGCCTCATTGTTTACAATGCCAATCTGTGACCAAAAGACTTTAACATCACCTCTTTGGATACAAGCATCTGCTACATCATCAAGCGCTTTTGGTTTTCTAAAAATATCTACCATATCGATCTCAAATGGAATCTCTTTTAAAGATCTATATACTTTTTCTCCAAGTATAGTCTCTTCTTTTGGATAGATTGGAACTATTTTGTAGCCACTCTCTTGAAGATAAGCTGCCACTCTATGACTAGCCTTGCTCTCATCTGGAGAGAGACCTACTACAGCAATAGTTTTTATATCTTTAAAAATTTTTTCTATCTCTTGTTTGTTCGAATTTACTGAGGGAAACTCACACTCCATCATAATCTCCTTGAAATAAAATTTATATTAAAGATGCGATTATACCGAAATTTGTCACCATTTAATTTTTCACAACTCTTACTAAGTTGAGAAAAATAACACAATTCCTAAGATAAAAATGAGAGCTAGAGATAGATACTCTAATATGATTTGGATTTTTGTATGCTTTTGTGAGGTTTTTTTACGCACACTTACACTTATAATAGCTGAGAGAAAAATTATGGTGCTCATTCCTAAACTCATAACAAAAGCCGATAAAAATCCTAAAAAATACATCCCCATTGAGAGTGAAAAGATGAAAATAGTAACAGTTCCAGGACATGGAATGATGCCAGCAGAGACAATAAGAGCTAGATCTGTAGAGTTTTGATCTACCTTACAAGATCCACAACCACAACTTGACTCGTGTGGAGTTGTGCTAAAGCTCATCATACTCTTTTTAGCTCTATAGGCTTTTAGCTTTTTGTATAGCAGATAAAGCGCTATTGCGATGATAACAAAAGCTGAGACTTTTGTAGTTAACATAATGGTGTTTTGCATAAACTGAGCCAAAAAAGTCTCTACAACAAAGTAGATTAAAAGAGTAAGTAAAAAGGCTGAAAAAGTATGCACAACTCCAATGGCAAGAGAGATAAAAAAGGCTTTAGTATAAGATCTGTCATTTGAGAGAAAGTAACTAGCTACGAGTGTTTTTCCATGTCCTGGACCTATCGCATGAACAAGTCCATAAACATACGCAAAAAGTAAAATAAGCAGATAAGTTAAAGGTTTTTTGCTCTCATCAGCCTCTTTAAAAAGAGACTTTAACTTCTCTATAGTTTGAAGTAAAAGGTTTTCTTGTGTTATTCCCTCATCTTGTTGTTGTGGCTCTTCTTGTTCTACTATCTCATCATTTATAACTACATCATCTTTTGATATAGTGTGAGACTGCATTTTCGTATCTTCTATCTCTAAAGTATTTTCAATTGGATCAAAACTGAAAAACAGAGCAGTGCTAAAGAGGTAAAGATTTTTAAGAAAATAGAGATCTTTTGTCTGTATATCAACATTTTCAACTATAAAACTAAAAAAAGCTTCATCATCTTCAAACAAAAAAGAGATTATATGCTTATCTTTTATATCTATATCTACAAAGATGTTAAATCGAAATAGAAGTCTTTTATCTACTACTTCTACACTAAAATCATCATAAGTCGCATCTATGATGTTTTCATGATCACTATCTCCATATTTTATGAGTGTGAGCATATTTTTTGGTACAAGATAACCCAGTTTAATCTCTAAAACTTTGTCTAATTCTTCTTTATCTAAGATAAGATTTTTATTTTTATCATAATTTAGGGTTAGCTCAGAAGTGTAAACATCGGAGAAGTGCCAAAGCACCTCTATTTTTTGAAGTTTGTTGTTTTGTATAGGTATTTTCAACCCAACATCCGCAGTAGGGATCATAAACGAACATGTAGCACATGAGTACAAAATAGCTTGCGTTAAAAGTATGTAAAAGAGTATTTTTTTCATTTGAGATATCATATCTTTATAAAACTATTTTGTAGCAGTAAGTAAAAACACACCATACTCTTTATGTGGTTTTTTTATAGTGTTTACTTGTGAGATCTCAACATCTCTAAAACCGCTTCTTGAGGCAATGCGTTGTAGTTCATCTGTGTCAAAACCAAAGTGAAAAACTCCTGTGTTGTCGGAGTGAAAACTACCATCTTCAAGCTCTAGATCTGCAATGGCAATAAAACCATCTTCTTCTATGTTTGAGTGAATTGTAGAAAAAAACAGGTGCAGATCTTCTATGTGGTGAAGAGTCATAGAGCTTATAAGCCCATCAAAACTTCTTTGTAGCGGTGTTTGTATGATGTCTTGGTGCACTATTTCAATACTAAGTTCAGGAGTATTTTTTGCACTAAGTTGTTCTAGCATACTAGCAGATGTATCGACTCCATAAACCTTTTTAACATGCTGTGCGATCTCAAAACCCAAAAGTCCAGTTCCAGATCCAAAGTCTAAGAGTTCCATTTCACTATGAAGAGCAAATCTCTCTAGTATCGCACCACCAATAGTTTTAGTATTAGTATTACTTCTTTTATCCCAGTCTTTAGCTCTATGTTTAAAGTTATCATGTTGCATGTTTGTTCCTAATATTAATTAATTTCAAGTAGTTTCTCTTGCCCGATCCTATACAAAGCAAAGTCATACTTTAGCGGATCTTTCTCATCAAAGCTCTTTAACATCTCTGTAAGTTCTATTGCAGCTTGTAAGTCGTAGGTTTTTCTGTGAAGTAGTCCAAGTTTTTTTGAGACATTAAATGTGTGGGTGTCTAGTGGCATTATAAGATCTGCTCTATCTACACAGCTCCAAAGTCCCATATCTATGTTGTCCTCTCTTACCATCCAGCGCAAAAACATCATCCATCTTTTTAGTGCCCCTGCTCCTTTGGTTTTTGTGGTTACTTTTGAAGTTAAGAATCTATAACCTTGAGTATCATGCGGATATGATGAGTTTATACTCTCTATAAGAGCGTTGATCCCATGTATAACAGATCTCTCTTTTAGGTAAGCTACTTTAAAGATCTCTTCTAGCGAGCTTTTTTCATTTAGTCTCTTTAGGGATATAAAAAGAGCTATAACATCTTCACTTTTTTGAAACCTGTAGTAGTGGTTTTTTAGAGCCTCTTTGATCTCTTTGTCACTCTTTTTTAAAAGTTCAAAGTCTAGTGAGTCTAAAAACTTAACTATCTGTTTAACTCCACCATAGGCGAACAAAGCACAGATCAAAGAGATGTTTGGATCTTTGTGTCTCTTAGCAACTAAGATTGGATCTAGCTTATCTTTAGAGACTTCATTTGCGTCATCTCGCTTTTTAGCCTCTTTGTCTAGTCGCTCTTTAATGTAGATGATAGAGTTTTTTTCGCTCACTTGAACCTGCTATATTTAGTTGTTTTCTATACTTTGCGATGGTGCGTCTAACCATTTTAACTTTAAACTTCTCTTGTATGAGATCTAGAAGTTTCATATCGCTTAGTGGTTTTAAGCGATTTTCTTGTTTAATGAGTCCTACTAAAAACTCTTTTATGGCTGCGTTTGAGACATCTTCATCTATGGCAGTTGTAAAAAACTCTTTCATAGCAAAAACACCACGATCACAAGCTATGTACTTGTTTGCTATGGCTCGTGAGATCGTCGATGGATTGTGTCCAAACTCATCTGCTAAAGTCTTTAGAGTAAGTGGCATGATCTGCCCACCTACAAAAAACTCGTACTGGTACTCAACGATCATAAGCCCTACTTTGTAAAGTGTCGCACGCCTCATATCAAGAGCATCTACAAGGCTTTTTGCTTCTTTGATCTTTTGAGTTATAAACTCATGCTCAACCGCGTAGTTAGTGTCTATTTTTATGGTTGGGTAGTACTCATCGTTTAGCTTTATTTCTATCTCTTCTTCATCATTAAAAAAGATCATAAGATCTGGAACTACTTGAGCTGAGTCCTCTTGGTATTCTATGGCTGGAGGGTTTTTAAAGCTTGAGAGAACTCTCATAACTTCACTAAAATGCTCTTTTGATGAGTGATCATGTATGTCTTCAAGTGAGTTTATAACTTCTTTGCAAAGAGGGTAAGCTTCATCGCTAATGTCTGAGCTATCTAGTTGAAACAAAAAAGATTCAGCTATATCTTTTGCAGCAATACCAACTGGCTCTATAAAAGCAAAACGAAGGCGAACTTTTTCAAACTCATCTTCGCTAAGCTTGTTTTTTTCACAAAAACTACTTGTGTCTCCCTCATAGTAACCATTTTCATCTAAGTTTTCTACTACAAAAGAGGCTATTTTTTGTGAGAGTGGAGTTGGAAAAAGTGGTTTTCCTATCTGTTCATCCAAGATCTCATAAAGAGATCTAGTCTGAATGGTTAGAGCTTCTATTTGCTCCGTTCTTGAGTTACTTACATGTCCGCTTAAAATCTTTTTAGGGATCTTTTTTGCAAACTCTTCTTCATAACCTGATTTTATTTCAACAACAGGGTTGGACTCAACAAAAGGAGCCATAGCATCACCGAGATCTCCAAGACTAGAATGAAGTATGGGAAGCCAGTTTCTCAAAGTGTTTGAGAGTTTGTGCTTAGTTGCAACGCTGGTGTTTTGCCTTAGTGTAGCCATGATTTTTTAAGCTTAAAGCTTAAACTCCTCGCCTAAGTAGTGTTTTTTAACATCTGCATTTCGCCCTATTTCTTCACTTGTTCCAGATGCAAGAAGTGAACCTGCTTTTATAACATAGGCTCGATCGCAAACTGCAAGTGTTTCACGGACATTATGATCAGTTATTAAAACCCCAATGTTGTAAGAAACAAGCTGATGGATCACATTTTGTATGTCCATAACAGCTATGGGATCTACTCCTGCAAAAGGTTCATCTAGAAGTAAAAACTTAGGACGATTAACCAAAGCACGAGCTATTTCAACACGGCGTCTTTCTCCACCACTAAGGCTAATGCCTTTACGATTACGAATTGGCTCAATGTTAAACATATCTAGCAGTTCTAAGATCCTAGCCTCTTGAGACTCTTTGTCTTTGTAACCAACTTGTGCTGCTACCATTAAGTTGTCCTCAACACTGAGATCTTTAAATATAGAAGCCTCTTGTGGAAGATAACCGATACCTTTTATGGCTCTTTCATGTAGAGGCATATCTGAGATGTTTTCATCGTCAAAAAAAACCTCTCCACCACTAGCTTCTACAAGTCCACATATCATATAAAAAGTAGTAGTTTTTCCAGCTCCATTTGGTCCGAGTAGTCCTACAACTTCTCCACTACTAACTTCAAGGCTCATACCTTTTACTATCTCTAGATCTTTTATCTTTTTCTTTAAGTCAACTGCTCTAAGCGTGTGCATAATTTACCTCATATTCTCTACTATTATCATCTATTTTTTTTATATTAATTGTCATGTTTTCTATCTCTGCTGCATCTAAAATCTCTTTGAGTTTTTCATCACCCCACTCTACTAAATGAACTCCATCTTTTTCTAACTCCTCAAGCATTCCCAAAGAGATAAAATGATCTAGTCCATGGTTGTAGATGTCATAGTGAAAGACTCTATCTCCATAGCATTGTTGAAGTGAAAAAGTAGGTGAAGTAACCTCTTCTACTATCCCTTTGTACTTAACAAACTCTTTTGTAAATGTTGTTTTTCCAGATGCCAGGTCTCCTTTTAAAATTATGACTCCATTATCAAAATTTTCACAAATATCTTGTGCTAAAGTCTCAATTTGATTAAGTTTTAGTAGATATTTCTTCATAATTTGTTTGATATTTCTATAATTTTTCTAAGTTTCTCTTTGGCTTTTGCTGATTTTATAGTTTCTCTTGCGATCTCAAGCCCATCTTGCATATCTCTTGCCATTCCATCAACCATAAGAGCTGCTGCGGTGTTGATTAGAACTATATCTCTTTGTGCAGTTGTTGCTTTTGAGTCGAGAATATCATGAAGTATAGTTGCATTAAATATCGCATCTCCACCAACTATAGAACTAAGTGGTGCTTTTTTTATGCCGTAGATCTGTGGATCTATAACAAACTCTTTTACCTCTCCTTTGTAGAGTCTTGACGCGTAGGTAATATCAGAAATACTTATCTCGTCCATATTCTCTTTTGAGCTAACTACCATGGTTGATTTTGCACCATTTATCTTCAGTGCTTCTGCCATTTTTGATACAAAAGATTTGTGAAAAACTCCAAGAAGTGACTTCTTAACTCCAGCAGGATTCGTTAAAGGTCCAAGTATATTAAAGATAGTTTTATCAGGTATATTTTTTCTAACTGGCATGATAAACTTCATAGCAGGATGATGATTTGTTGCAAACATAAAAGTAAAACCACTCTCTTCTAAAAGTTTAGCACTATCTTCTATACTTAGATCTAGTCTAACTCCTAATTTTTCAAACATATCTGCACTTCCAGACTTTGAAGTAACAGATCTACTTCCATGCTTTGCAACAAAGCATCCAGAAGCTGCAAGTATGATAGCAACGGTTGAAGATATGTTAAAGCTTCCAATCTTGTCTCCACCAGTCCCAACTACATCTATAGCTTTATCTCTAAGCCCACTTGATATTGGAAGCATCAAAGCATTTTGCCGCATCACATCAGCCGCAGCTGCAATGGTCTCTACAGAAGTATTTTCATCAAGCTTTATACTGATCAAAAACTCAAGCATCTCTTCTTCATTCATCTCATTGTTAAATAGTGAAATGAATTGCTCTTTTGCCTCAGAATAAGTCATGACAACTCCTTAATGTATTCACTTTGTAGTGATTTTGGAGTTGATTTTGTAGTAGGAATCTTAAGCACCTCATACATTTTAGTGTTATCAAGAAAGTTGATGCTAATAATGCTACCAACTTCAACACCTTTACTAGCCTTAGCTACTGCACCATTTATCAAAACAACCTTGTTATTTATCATATCTTGTGCGACTGAGCGTCTTTTTGTGATATTTACGGAGTTTAAAAACTTATCTATTCTCATGTTTATGTACTTTTTTTGTTATTTGTTGAGTATTGTAGAATATTAAAACTGAGAGTATAGTAAGAGTTGGAACATTTTTTGCTGAATTATTAGCTTCTTAGTAGTAAGGTTGACTTTTTCTTTATTTTCTAAGAAGCAAATCCACTTTTAAAACAATCTTTTGCTACTACGATCTGCTTTTGTTTCTCTTTTCTTTTTGTGTCTTTTTCTACAAAGATCTTCTTTCTTGTCTTTGGATCTAGCTCTGTGTAGTACATAACCGCAGAGTAAGTGCTAGGCGTTGGAGTAAATACTTGAGCTTGTTCTGGGTTCATCTTTAGCTCATCTGTTGTAAAATGCTTTAATTCATGCATGTCTTTTTCTTCACAACCAGGATGTGCAGCTATGAGATAGTAGGTTAAAAATTGGTTTTTGCCTGACTCTTTGTTTAGTCTATCGTACATCTTTTTAAAGTCAACTAGAGTCTCTTTGCCAGGCTTTCCCATAAGTTCCAACACATGCTGCTGCGTATGCTCAGGTGCTACTTTCATCTGCCCAGAGATATGATGTTCTACCATCTCTTTTAGGTATGAGTAACCATGCTTTTTATCAGCAGTAATTAGGTCATATCTAACTCCAGAAGCTACAAAAGCTTTTCTTACACCCTCAACCTCTCTTACTCTTCTAAGTAGGTTAATGTTTCTAGAGTGATCTACATGCATAACTTTACAAAGTCTGTCTGCATCTACGCATCGTATGTCATCGCAAGTGCCTTTTTTAAGCTTTTTAGCACACTCATAACCGTACATATTTGCAGTTGGGCCGCCAACATCACTTATGATGCCTTTATAATCTTTATACTTATTAAAATCTTTTGCTTCTTTAAGAATGTTCTCTTCTGTTCTAGTTCTTATGGTTCTACCTTGATGAACACCAATCGCACAAAAGTTACACTCTCCCCAACAACCATGATGAGTCATAATAGAGAACTTAATAGTCTCTAAACACTTAACTTTCCCCATCTTCGCATAGTAAGGATGAAGTTCTCTAGTAAAAGGCAGGTTTGAGTTTGCATCCATCTCTTCTTGGTTGAGATAATCACATGGAGGATTTTGTATGAGGTAGCGCTCATCTACTTTTTGACAAAGTCCTTTTGCACTTATGGGATCATTGTTATCGTAAAAATCATCAAAAAGGTCAATATAACGCTCTTTATCGTCCAAACACTCTTGATGTGATGGAAGTTCTATATACTCAAGCTTTGGCTCTTTAGAGATGTAGCAAACTCCTCTAATGTCACTATAATCTTCTTTGTTCTCTATTGCACGAGTTAGCTCTTCTAGTGCGATCTCTCCCATTCCGTAGATCAGCACATCGGCTTTTGAGTCAAAAAGAATTGGTTTTTTGAGTCTGTTTTGCCAGTAGTCATAGTGGCTTACTCGTCTTAAAGAGGCCTCTATGCCTCCTATCATAATTGGAACTGTGTTTTTAAAATATCTTCGTATGAGGTTGCAGTAAACGCTTAAGGCTCGATCTGGTCTTTTGTCGTTTTTTCCACCTGGAGTATAGTCATCTGTGTTTCTAAACTTCTTTGTAGCAGTATAGTTACTAACCATGCTATCAACACTTCCACCACTCACGCCCCAGTAGAGCCTAGGCTCACCAAGTCTTTTTATATCAACATCGCTATTAATATCAGGCTGACCGATCATTCCAACTCTGTAACCCATCCGCTCAAGCATACGCCCAACCATTGCTACGCCAATAAAAGGAGAGTCTATATATGCATCTCCACTAATTAAGATAATATCGCACATATCCCAGCCAAGAGCGTCCATTTCTGCTTTTGTTGTTGGAAGGAAATCTTTTTGACTAAATGTAACAGTATTTCGTGTTGGTTGTTTTGTTTTGCTTCTTCTACTCAAAATATCTCTTTTTAAGTATAATAATACTTAATCAAATTAAAATAAGAGATTAGTTATGACCTACCCCTATGAAAATTTAAATAACTTTACACTTAGAGATTTACTAAATCGCTCAATTGAACTCTACGCTGAGACCGATGTACTAAGCAAACTCTCAGAGACGCCAATGACATACAAAGAGTTTGGACAAAAAGTTCAAGAGATGACAAAACTACTACAAAAAAATGGTATTTCCCATGGCGATAAAGTCCTACTTCTTAGCCAAAATATGCCAAATTGGGCTATTGCATACTTTAGTGTGACTTATATCGGTGCAGTTATTGTTCCAGTACTTCCAGACTTTCATCCCTCAGAAGTTCTTCATATACTTCGTCATTCTGAGGCAAAGGCAGCTTTTGTATCTCGCAAACATCTAAGTACACTAGAAGAGAGTAGCAACACTGATTTGGAATTTGCTATAGAGTTAGATAGTCTTAAAATTATAGATGAGTCCATACATAAAAGCCATTTAAGTGAGCTTGCTAAAAAAACCAAAGAGATGGCACAAAAATTTTCAAACACATCTCCTAAAGTTCCAAAAGAGGACGATCTAGCTGCTATCATATATACATCTGGGACAACAGGACACTCAAAAGGTGTAATGCTAAGTCATAAAAACATAGTAACTAATGCACTATCAACATATTCTATCTTAGAGATCACAAAAGATGATGTGTTTTTATCCATACTTCCACTAGCTCATACTTATGAGTGTACGGTTGGACTTATTGTTCCCATCCTTCATGGATCTAGTGTTGTATACATTGATAAAACACCGACTCCTAGCGTTTTACTAAAGGCTTTTGAACTTGTAAAACCAACTATGATATTGAGTGTGCCTCTTATTATAGAGAAGATTTATAAAAACAAAATCCTACCAAAATTTACTAGCTCTTTTATTATGAGAAACCTATATAAAAATAGCTTTATTAGAAAAAAATTAAATAAGATAGCTGGTAAAAAACTCTTAGAGACTTTTGGTGGCAGACTTAAATTTTTTGGTATAGGTGGAGCGGCACTTTCACCATTTGTTGAGAAATTTCTTTTAGAAGCCGAATTTCCTTACACTGTGGGTTATGGTCTAACTGAGACTGCTCCACTTTTAGCTGGAACAAATATAAATCTAACTCCAAAGTTTAAATCAACTGGTCCAGCTTTTTATGGAGTTGAACTTAAGATTAAAGATCCAGATCCTATAACTAAAGAGGGAGAGATCATCGCAAAATCTCCAAGCTTAATGCTAGGGTATTACAAAGATAAAGAACAAACTGAGGAAGTTATACGAGATGGTTGGTTACATACAGGAGATCTAGGGTTCATAGATGAAGATGGTTATCTATTCATTAGAGGAAGAAGTAAAAATGTCATCATAGGAGCTGATGGTAAAAACATCTACCCAGAACAACTAGAATCCATCATAAATCAAAATGAAGCTGTGCTTGACTCACTTGTTTTAGAGCAAAATTCCAAACTAGTAGCAAGAATTCACTTAGATTATGAACTTTTAGATGAAAGATTCAATGCTAGTAAAACATCTGATTTAAAAGTTAAAGATGAGATCACAAATCTTTTAGAAGAGTTGCGACTTGATGTAAATAACCAAGTAGCCTCATCATCTAAAATGATTAAGTTTATAGAACAAATAGAGCCTTTTGTAAAGACCCCTACTAAAAAGATAAAAAGATATATTTATGTGGAGTAGATAATCATGTTACAAAAAATCATAACAATAATCATATGGCTTGTAATAGCATCTCTTCTTATTTTATTGATAATTTATGGAGTCTCAACTTCAGACTTTAAAAATTTAAAAAAATATGAAAATGAAGATTATGGAATAAGCAACGTTAGAGATAAAATGCAAAATCCTTCAAAGAAAAAACAAGAGTTTGCCAAGGAGAGGTTCTACACTAACAGAGTAACTATAAAAAGTTCAACTATGGCAAATCTAGGTGATTTTACTGTAAATATAGCTGGAGATAAAAAGCTTATACTTAACATATCACTAAAATATAAAAATAAAGATGGAAATAGCTGGTTAAGCACAAATGGCGTAAAAAACGAGATCTTAGTTAAAGGTGATGTTCTAAGAGATGCTGTTATACATACTTTTTCAAATTCAAATAGCGCTAGAGCAACAAACAATAAAATGAAAAAAGAGTTAGTACAAAATATAAACGCTTATCTCTCAGAAGGAGAGATAGAAGAGGTTTATTTTAATAGATTTTTAATCCAGTAGACTTAAAACTGTGCTTGAAGAAATGGTATAACTTGTTTTTTACGACTCAAAACTCCATCAAGCCATGCCTCTGAGTTTTCAAGTTTGCATTTAAACGCTCGCTCTACTTTGCTGTTATCATCACTAATAACTAGCATTTGAGAGCCCTCTTTCATTATATCAGTTAAAAGAATGATAACGCTATGAAGACCGTTCTCCTCTTTTAGTTTTTTCATATCAAGAAAAAGATCAGCTTTTATATTATCAAAAACACTTAGATCTACTACCTCAAGTTGTCCAATACCCAGCTTATCACTTCCCATAACAAACTCTTTATAATCACGAGTATTTAACTCTCTAGCACTAGCACCTTCTACTGCTGACTTTACGATAAACATCTCCATACCAAGAGCCTTATAGTCTTCGATGCCAGCAATTTTTGCTAACTCTTTAACTGCTTTTGTATCTATCTTTGTGCATGTTGGAGATTTAAATATAACAGTATCGCTAAGTATCGCACACATCATCATCCCAGCTATATCTTTTGGAATATCAACACCGTGATAATCATACGCCTCTTTAATAACTGTGTTTGAACAACCAATAGGTCTGATCCAGCACTCTAGTGGAGTAGAAGTAGTAATATCTCCAAGTTTATGGTGATCATAGATCCCTAAAATAGTAGCTTCCATAATATCTTTTGGAGCTTGAGCTAAGTCTGAAAAATCAACTAAATAAACACTCTCACCTGCATAAGAAGTCTTAAGTTCTGGAACACTTCCGCCAAATTTGTTTAGTATAAACTCCGTCTCAGGAGAGATCTCACCTTGACGAGTAGCTACACAATTTTCACCGAGTTTGTTTTTAAGATAAGCTAGAGAAATTGCTCCGACTATAGAATCAGAATCTGGATTAGTGTGCCCAAAAATATATGTTGACATTTAATTGACCTTTAAAATTTTTTTGTAATTATACACTTAGTTTTTAAAGCAAAACTTAGTCGTTAATTTTATCAACTTGTGCTACTTTGTTGCCATCTTTAACAATTTCAACACTCCAACCTCGTTCCATCTCTCCCGAGATGGAATGCATACAGAAGTCAACATGCAGAACAACATATCACACCTCAGGAGAGGTGTGACGAGATTCCTCTCGCTCCCATGCTGTGCTTGGGAGTGTATACAACTGTTTCTATATGCTTTATCTATATGCATTCCCAAGTAAAGAGACTGTGAAAGAACTTTCTAAAAGAACTCTTAAATAAGGGTTCTTTTAATCCCTAAAATGGTACAATACCGTCATAAAACTTCGTAATATAGGGCTTTGATGAGTAGTAATTATAAAGAAGGCT
>NZ_JALOAN010000076.1 GCF_023228785.1 Sulfurimonas sp. | reverse complement strand
CTAACAGCATTAGAAATTGGTATGAGATTTATCCTCAACTTAGTATCTTTTTCAGCGAAATTGTGTCAAAATACACTAAGTAATTTAGAGATAGAAGGTGGGTTTACACAGTTTATTTTACACTCTCTTCTACTTGTTTATTTCTTATCTCTGTCTTTTTTTTGATAAGCTCATCTTCTAAAGTCTTTTGAATAGCCTCTTGTTTTAACTTATCTTTTTCTCTAATACGCTTTATTTTATCTTCTTGTCTCTCTTTTTTTATAAGCAAAGTATTTTTTTTCTTTGTATTTTTTTCTTTTAGTTTTTCATCTTCGTCTAAAAACTTTTGTATAACACCCTCTTCCTCTATATCCTCAGAGTGTGCAAAATAAAACTCTAAAATCTCATCTTTATACTTTTGTATATCTATAAGACCAGAGTTTATTATATTACTCCAAAGTAGCGTGTTTTTTTGCTCTATAGAGTTTGTATACATACCTTGAGCCTGTCTAAAAAACATATCATTTATTTTTGATAATTCTCTTAGAGTTTTAAGATACTCTTTTTTATCTATCTCTTGTGTGCCAATCTCGATGCTAAAACCCATCTCTTTAGCTGTATAAACACGCTTTACATACTCATCTATCTTGCTCTCATATTCTCTAAATTCTGATATTTTTTTTAATTCTTCAATCATTTGTACATTGTCATATATTACATCACCTAAAGCTGAGTAAATCTTAGGATTTGCACAAAGAAGTGTTGCTAAAAGAAGCAAAAGAAGGGTCTTTATCATAAAACTTCCATAAAATAAATTTTTTCGTATTATATCAGAATAAAAATGATAGAATTCTCAGATGACAAAGATACTTAAACAAGAACTAATTATATTCACAGCCTTACTTACATTTCTGATACTTATAATGCATCCTGATATGCTTAGTGATCCTACAGTTAGACTCGCAGCTATGCAACATAAGTCAAACTATATACATCCGCTTCTATATACTTTTTTTGTATATCTAATTCTATTTTTTCTTAGAGCAATTATCTCTTTGGTTACGAAGTTTTTTAAAATAGATAAATAATAAACGAATTAAATTTTAAAGAATATTTTAATGATAGATTTAGTGTAGATTCAAAGAGCCAAGAGAGGCTCTTTGAGAAGAAATATTATCCATTTCTCTTTTTCTGAATTTCTTCAGAAACATTTTTTGGAACTTCAGCATAGTGATGAAACTCCATAGAATATGTAGCTCTACCTTGAGTAGCAGAACGTAGATCTGTTGAGTAGCCAAACATTTCGGATAGTGGCACATAAGCATCAACAATTTTGTTACCTGAACGGTCACTCATGTTGTTTATTTGTCCACGACGACGGTTAAGGTCACCGATAACATCACCCATATAATCTTCTGGGACTTCTACTTCAACTTTCATAAGAGGCTCTAAAATAGCAGGTCTTGCTTTTCTACAACCCTCTTTAAATGCCATTGAACCAGCAAGTTTAAATGCCATCTCATTCGAGTCAACATCATGGTATGAACCATCATAAAGAGTAATGTCCATATCTTCCATTGGGTATCCAGCTAGAACACCGTTTGACATTGTCTCAGCACAACCCTTCTCAACTGCTGGGATAAATTCTTTTGGAATAGCCCCACCCTTGATATCATTGTGAAAAACAAAACCAGTACCAGCTTCGCCCGGCTTGATTCTAAGATAAACGTGACCAAATGCACCACGACCACCTGATTGTTTAGCATATTTGTGCTCTTGAGTTACTTCATCTTTGATAGTCTCACGGTAAGAAACCTGCGGAGCACCAACTTCAGCATCAACTTTAAATTCTCTTTTCATTCTATCTACAAGAATCTCTAGGTGAAGTTCACCCATTCCTGAAATAATAGTCTGTCCAGTTTCATCATCAGTGTGAACTTTAAAAGATGGATCTTCAGCAGCTAGTTTACCTAATGCTATACCCATTTTTTCTTGGTCGGCTTTAGTTTTTGGTTCAACTGCTACAGAGATAACAGGCTCTGGGAAGTCCATTCTCTCTAAAACAACCATACCGCTAGCATCACAAAGAGTATCTCCCGTAGTAGTTGACTTTAATCCAACAACTGCGCCGATTTCTCCTGCATAGATAGTCTTAACATCTTCACGCTTAACAGCATGCATTTTCATGATACGGCCAATACGCTCTTTTTTATCTTTTGTAGAGTTGTGAACATAAGATCCAGAGTCAAGTGAACCACGATAAACACGAATAAAAGTTAACTGTCCAACGAATGGATCTGTCATGATTTTAAACGCTAAAGCTGCAAATGGGCCATCATCAACTGAGTCAACAAAAATTTCTTTAGTCTCATCATCCATCATAGTTCCATTAATTGCTGGAGCTTCTACTGGGGATGGTAAGTAAGAAACAATTGCATCAAGAAGAGTTTGAACACCCTTGTTTTTAAATGCAGTACCTGGAAGCATTGGAACGATAGCCATTCCGATAGTTGCAGCTTTTATAGCAGCTCTTATCTCATCTTCACTAATCTCTTCACCATCTAAAAATTTTTCAGCAAAATCTTCATTGCCGTCAACTTCTGAAAGTGTTTCTAACATTTTTTCTCTATACTCTTCAGCTATTTCTTTAAGAGCAGGACGAATTTCATTAACATCATACATAGATCCAAGAGCTGCATCTTTTGCCCAAGTCATCTCTGTCATAGTAACTAAATCTACAACACCCTCAAAGTCTTCTTCAGCACCAATTGGTAGCTGAATAGGCATTGGGTTACCTTTTAATCTCTCGATAATCTGTTTTTCAACTTCAAAAAAATCAGCACCAGTTCTATCCATTTTGTTTACAAAAACAATAGATGGAACTTTATAACGATTTCTTTGTCTCCATACAGTCTCAGACTGAGGTTGAACTCCGCCAACTGCACAAAAAACTGATACAGCTCCATCAAGAACACGCATAGATCTCTCAACTTCAATAGTAAAGTCAACGTGGCCCGGAGTGTCAATGATGTTTATCTGTTTTCCAGCCCACTCACATGTAGTAGCTGCAGAAGTAATTGTAATACCTCTTTCTTGTTCTTGCTCCATCCAGTCCATAGTTGCAGAACCTTCATGAGTTTCACCCATTTTGTGCTCTACACCAGTATAGAAAAGAATTCTTTCTGTTGTTGTTGTTTTACCCGCATCAATGTGTGCAGCAATACCAATATTTCTTACGTCGTTTAAGTCATGTGATCTCGACATCTTTTATCCTATTACCAACGGTAATGAGCAAACGCTTTGTTTGCTTCAGCCATTTTGTAAGTATCTTCTTTTTTCTTAAATGCGTTACCTTTATCAGTAGCAGCATCCATTAACTCATTTGCC
>NZ_JALOAN010000039.1 GCF_023228785.1 Sulfurimonas sp. | reverse complement strand
GTCCCAAAGTAGGCTTCTACGATTGGAATACCTAGATATGTGGTATTTCCAAGTACTCCAACTAACATCAAAGAACCTGTTACCTCTTTTGAAAATGCAAATATTTTACAGAGAAAAAAGACAGCTAAAGCACTTGTAATTAAAACTATCCACGCTATAAAAACAGGTATAAAAATCTCAAATGAGAAAGAGAGTT
Organism: Sulfurimonas sp.; assembly: GCF_023228785.1. Classification (GTDB taxonomy): domain Bacteria; phylum Campylobacterota; class Campylobacteria; order Campylobacterales; family Sulfurimonadaceae; genus Sulfurimonas. The sequence goes on along the minus strand of NZ_JALOAN010000039.1, from coordinate 19,726 downwards.
TTGGAACTTTAAGTAAAATAAGAGCAGGAATTGAGATATAAATGATAAACTGATTCAAAATTAGTGGAGTATTTATTGCAAAGATATCTCGTTTACTAATGATGTAGCCTATAAATATAGCACTAATAATAAGTGCAAAATTTTCCATATATTAGCCTCTTAGCTCTTTGATGGCAGCATATGCTTCATTTAGCTCTTGAGTTTTAACCTCTGCAAACTTCAACATATCTTGTGGCAATCCTTTACTAGCAATAGAGTCATAGTGATACTCTTTAATGAGCCGTCTATAGTTCTTTTTGATAGTGTCAAAAGAGTCATCTTTAGAGGATTCAAGTGTTTCATAGTATCTATCAAGATTGCTAAATGATGACTGTGTATTTCTGTAGTTAGTATGATTATAATCTTGCTTTTTATAACCACTGTAGTATTTGTAGCTTTTGCCTTGCATTGTAAGCAGACCAAGTAGTAGGAAAAAGTTAAAAGGAAAAAACAGTATTCTCGGTGCAAATATCAGAAGTAACACCCCAATAATAATACTCCCAAAACATATACCTAACCATGTTATTTCTAAAAATATACCTAAAGCAATAAGAGCAAATCCGAGAATTTTTCTCATAGTACAAAAGCCTCTATAGAGCTAGTAAGTTCACCAAAGTAGTTTTCATTCTTATACACTAAAACAATCCTCGTCAAATAAATTTTTAAAAGTATAACAAATGAAGCTATCGAGAGTGTTTAATGGGCTTTTTTTCTCTAAGTTTGTCTTTTTTACTCTTGCCCTTTCCTTTTACTGGAGCAGGACCTTTTGTCTTTTTAGGTGCTTCTCCAACTAAAGCAAAACCTTCCACACTCTCTCGCCTTAACTCTATATCACTTCGTTTTTCTATGAGTTTAAAGTGTTCCATATCTTCATAATCTATAAAACTTATTGCCACTCCAGATTTACCAGCGCGCGCCGTTCGCCCTATCCTATGAATATAATCAGCAGGAGATCTAGGTAAGTCATAATTTATGACACAGTCAATGTCGCTGATATCTAGTCCACGAGATGCTATATCAGTTGCAAAAAGTATGTTTACTTTTTTTTCTTTAAACGCCAAAAGTGTTTCACTCCTAGATTCTTGCTCTAAGTCGCCGTTAAAAGAAGCTGCTTCAAATCCATACTTTCTAAACTTCTCAGCTATGTTATCAGTTGCTCGTTTGTTTGCCATGAAAACTAGCACTAGACCCCATTTATTATCTTTTAACAACGCTCTTAAGAGTGGTCCGCGATTTTCACGGTTAACTTCGATAACTCTTTGGTTTATCGCCTCTACTGTCGCTGTCTCTTTAACACTAACTTCTATGGGGTTTTGTGTGATTTTTGAAGCAATATCCTGCATCTTTTGTGGATAAGTTGCTGAGAAGAGTAGGTTTTGGCGTTTTTTAGGAATGGCATCTAAAACAAGTTCAAGCTCCTCTGCAAAACCCAAGTTAAGCATCTTATCTGCTTCATCTAAGATGAAAAACTCAATATGTGAGAGGTTCATCTGTTTTTTACTCAAAACATCTAAAAACCTCCCAGAAGTTGCAACTAAGATATCACACCCATGTTGGATCTCATAGAGCTGATCGCCAATGCTCTCTCCACCAATAACACTTACAACTTTAGGCTCTTGCTCTAAATTTGCCCCAAAAATCTTAAAAGCTTCTGCAACTTGCTTGGTCAACTCTCTAGTCGGTGTTAAAACAAGCACCTTGATTTTAGCTTTTCCTTCGCCTCTACTTTTAGACCAAAGTTCTAAAGTTGGTAAAACAAAACTAGCACTCTTTCCACTTCCTGTTTGAGCCATCGCCATAATATCATGACCTTCTAGAACAAGTGGAATAACTTTTTCTTGAATAGGAGTTGGCTCTATGAAGTTATTTTTTTGCAAAGCAAGTTGTATAGGTTTTGATAACCCAAGTGTAGAAAATGACATATGTGGCTTCCTTATTAGTAAAAAGTATTTTAGTAGATAGGGCATTATAGTGAGAGTTATTCCTATTTTAAAATAGGTCTCAATTTAGCCCCTCTTTTTATATTTAAAAATTAAATATTATATTAGAAAAAAATGAGCGATGATCAAATAGCTAATAGCATCCCATTTATCTTCAACCACACTTTTTTCTCTTCATAGTTTGGCATTATTTTAGATACTTCTCTCCAAAATCTTTCATTGTGCGTATGGATTTTTAGATGCACCAACTCATGCGTGATAATATAATCAATAACGCCAATAGGCGCCATGGCGATTTTATAGTTAAAGTTTAAGGTTCCTTCTTTTGTACAAGAACCCCATCTAAATCCTAGATCCATTATGTTGAAATGTGGTTTTAGGACATTTGCATCTTTACATATTATCTTTAGTCGTTCATCTATTTTAGATTTTAGATGCTCTTTGTACCACACTTTAAACATATCTTGTGCTTTTACTTGCTGTTTCTCTCCAAGAGTGAACCAACCATTTTTTAGTTTAAGCTCACTACTCTCTTGTACAATTTTAAGTCTATAATTTCGCCCTAGATAGCTAAAGCTTTCACCTGAAATAAACTGTTTTTGAACTATGTTTTCTTGTATGGAGTTTTTAAGTGCCAATTTTTCCCAAATCCATAATCTTTTTTTATGGATGTGTTTTTCTATCTCTACTTCGTCCAAAGCATGTGGAGCATTTACTACAACTTTTGCATCTCGCTCTATTGTGATACCTATACTTTTACGACTAGAACGGATAAGCTCATACTCAATTTGCAAACTTTAAACCTTGCAACTCTTTTTGGTTCTCTTCTGTAAGACTCATAAACTGCTCTTTTATAGCTGATATGTTTTTTATAAGACTTTTCTCTTTTGAATCTGCTACTAAGCTTACAAGATAATTTTGTAGCCTGTTTCTACTATTTTCTCCTGTAGTTCCCCAAAAGTCAACTCTCTCTATCTCTCTAGTTGTCATCTCAATGGAATCAATAATTAGTTTGATGATTTTATCTTTTTGCTCTTCTTTTATCTCTTCATCATAAAAACTAAGCAACATGTCATAGAATGGCATACAGACACCACAACCAATCTTCTCAAAAACTTCTAAAATCTCTCTCCCACCAACCATATCTTCTTTAAACTTTGAGAGTTTCTCTACTAGCTTATCCCACTCATCTTTGTGATTTGCAATAATCTCTTCTAGTTTTTGGGCTAAAGATTTATAGTAGTGTGGATCTTTATCGATGTTGATTCTTATAGTATATCTTATGGCATGTTCCATCTCAGATGCTACTGCTTTGTCTGGTCTATCTTCTATTGTCTCTTCAAACTCATCGTCAAATATCGATATAGCTCGTACTTTTGTCTCTATGCCCTTACTTACCAAATGCTCATTTATAAGTTTTTTAACCTTCTCTCCTACTCCTTCTATAAGAAGCTCTTCATCTCTATAACGCCTATGTGCTTCATTTTTTATAAGCCCTAAAATCTTCACATCCCCAAGCAAATAGCCCTTTATAGGATGTGGCAATATAAAGTCAATTAATTTTGTGTACTCTTTATAGTGCATTTTAAACTCGGCTCTTAGTTTTTCATCCCCTAGCATTACAACCGCATCTTCAAGCGTATGTTCATTTATCTCATCAACTCCATTTTGAGCAAAAAACTGCATCACTTTTCTATGAGATAGTTCTAACTTTGTAAGCTCCTCGCTAAAGTCTTGCATAACATCTGCTACATCTTCATCTTCATAGTTTGCAAGAGCTTCTTTTAGGTGAGCTCCTACTCCATAATAATCTACTATAAGCCCTCTAGTTTTGCCCTCATAAGTTCTGTTTACCCTTGCAATGGCTTGGAGTAGATTGTGAGCTGTTAGTTTTTTATCAAGATACATCACTTGCTCTATGGGTGCATCAAATCCAGTAAGTAACATATCGCTCACCACTAAAAAAGCTAAGTTAGACCTCTCTAGTGGTTTTTTAAAGTCTGCTACTGCTTTATCTTTATGTGTTTTGGTGGTATATTCTTTTGGAAAGTCATCGCTGTTATCATTATGTTTTGCAGAGATAACTACGCTAGATCTAAGCTCTCCTATCGCATCTTTATACTTTTGAAGTGCTTTGTTGATAGCTTCATTGTAAAGAAGAGCAGCTTTTCTTGAAGATGTTACTACTTGAGCTTTGTAGCCATTTGGCAAGATATTTTTTATGTAGTGTTCTACCATATGTTTAGCTATCGCTTCTACTCTTTTTGGGGCTTCAAGGATATCTCCTTTTGTTCCATACTTTTGCTTTATAACTTCAACTTGTTCAGGTGTTAAGTCTGCAAACAAGTCTTCAAACTTAGCATCAAACTCACCTCTATTTTCTAGTGTATCGTTTGATGTCATCCCCTCATATATTATAGGAACTGTTGCACCATCTTCTACCGCTTCACGAATCTTATAAGTATCTATATATGTACCAAATGAGCCTAGAGTTTTCTCAACTGGTGTACCTGTAAATGCGATTTTAACAGCATCAGGAAGAGCTTGTCTTAGAGCTGAGCCAAACTTAGAGTACTGAGTACGATGTGCTTCATCGATGAGCACTATCACTTTTGAGCTATCAACCCCATCGTTTATCTTTTCAAACTCACCATCATTGAACTTTTGCATCATAGTCATGTTGATGTTACTTACATCGTTAGATAGCTTTTTCTTCAAGTCATTACCATTAGCAGCCACTAAAATCTCTTCGCCTATAAGTGTAGCTGTCTCTTCTAGTTGCTCTTGTAAGTCACTTCTATCTACTATGAAAAGTATCTTATAGTCTTGTAGCTCCTCTATGCCTCTTGAGTGCTTTACCAAAAAGACCATAGTAAGAGACTTTCCGCTTCCTTGAGTGTGCCAGATGATTCCATTTCTCTCTTCTAGCGTTTTTGCTTCTAGGATTCTTTTTATGGTCTTTTTGACTGCTCTGTACTGCTGATACCTACAGACTATTTTGACTCTTTTTCTACCACTTCCCATAACAACTATGAAATCTCTCATGATTTCTAGTAGATTTTGCGGATGCAACATCCCAGCTACTAAAATATCCTGCTCATCGGCTCCAAACTCACTCAAACTTTTTGGATATGGATCCTTCCAACTTAAGAAGTGTTCAAGGTTAGAGCTTATGGTTCCACTCTTTGCCTGTGTCCTACAACTCACCACCACAAAAGCATTGGTATGAAAAAGTTTAGATGCACCCTCGCCCACCTCGGTTCCTCTTGTATTCATATAGCGTTTAAGCTGCTTTACACCTTCTGCTATAGGATCTGTAATATCTGGAGCTTTACACTCTATGACAACTAATGGGACGCCATTTACAAAGAGTGTAATATCTGGGACAATGGTCTGAGCACCCTCAACTAAAAACTGCGATACTGCTAAGAAGTGATTGTTTTGTATGTTTACGAAGTCTATATATTTTACAGTTGGAGACTTTGCACCTGTTGTGTGATTTAGATCTACAGATGTGTTTTCTATGAGTAAAGAAGTAGAAGCAAGATTGTTTTCAAAAAGTGAAGAGTGGTTGATGTTTTTGAGTGTGTTTATAACTTCTTTTACTTGCTCATCTATTAGCCAACCGCCATTTATCTTTAGTAGTGAACTCTTTAGAACATCTTCAAGTATGACATCTTTAAAACTCTCTCGCCCTAAAAGTGCATTAGTAGTGCGGTGTTTGTTGTCACGATCGGATATGCTCAAAACATCCCAACCCAAACTTTTAAGCTGTTCTAAAAACTTATCTTCCACAAAAGCCGCTTCTCTTATCCAACTACTCATTTTTACCCTCTTTGTTTAACTTTTTTTATTTTTATCAAATTTAGCCTCTCTTAGTTCGTTTTAGAGCTTCAACTTGGACTATGGATTTCCTTAGTTCATTTTAGAACCTTAACTTGGACTATAGATTTCCTTAGTTCATTTTAGAGCTTCAACTACTACTATAAGCATCTAAATATCTACTAAAAGCATAATGCTTATTTCTTTGATATCCAGTAATTTCTTTTAAAATATCTTTTTCTTCAAAATCTTTTACAAGTAAACTTGCTGTAGTTTTAGCAATATCTAACTTCTCTACAATATCATTTATGTTCAAAATAGGTTTTTGATATAAAAACTCTATCAGTTTACTTGCGTTATGAGCTTTTTTTCCAAACTCTATCACTTTTGTATCCATATCTTGTTTGATATTCAAAATAGTTTGAAAAGTTTCAACTCCGCTATTTGCAGTAACTATCACAGCTTCTAAAAAGAACTTTATCCAATGGATAATATCGTTAGTAGTTCTCACATTTGTCAAAGCTTCATAGTATGCACTCTTATTTTTTTCTATAAAATCAGAGAGATAAAGTGATGGCTTTTTCAGAAGTCCATTACTCACAAGATAAAGAGGAATAAGAAGTCGCCCAATCCTACCATTTCCATCTAAAAATGGATGGATAGTCTCAAACTGATAGTGTGCAATAGCTATTTTTATAAGATGTGGTACGAAAATTTCTTCATTGTGTAAAAACTTTTCTAGGTCACCCATAAGTTCATTTACTTTGTCATGATGTGGTGGGATAAAATAAGCTGTAGCTAAACTAGCACCTCCTATCCAGTTTTGAGATTTCCTGAATTCCCCTGGCTGTTTTGATGCTCCTCTTACACTATTTAGAAGTGTCTCGTGGATATTTCTAATCAAACGATTTGAGATAGGTATGTTTTCAAGCTCTTTGATAGCCATATTCATAGCATCTACATAGTTTCGCACCTCTTGCCAATCATCTCTTTTCTCTGGATCAATTTGCTCTTTTGATATAAGAACTTCATCCATCTGGGTTTTGGTACCCTCTATTTTGCTAGAGGTGTTTGCTTCTTTTGTGATGTGCATCTGTATAAATATATCTACATTTGGGACTATCATAGTAAAAGCATTGAGTTCACCTAAAGCTCTTGTAGCATCTTCAAGCATTGTATTTATCTGTGGGTCATTCCATGTAAATGTATGGTTTATCATCTCTGGCAAGAAACTTTTGTATTTGTACTCTTGTTGTAATGCACCTGCTTTAAAATCTTTTAAATTCATTTTATTTGTACTCCTTATCCACAATTATCTCCCAGTATCCGCCTCTAGCACCGCCTATTCGCTGGATAATCTTTTGCTCTTTTAATTTTTTGATATGCTTTTCAATTGCTGTTGTGCTTATTTCAAGTTCACTTGCAAGTGCTGTGATTGCTATTTTTGGATTAGATTGCATAAGTTTTATGATACTTTGCTGTGTTTCACCCAACCTTTTACCCAACCTTTCACCCAACCCATCAGGTAAACTTTTTTCTTGATTAAAATAAAACTCAACCCACAAACCATTTTCCCATCTAAACTCTGGTGTGATACCATTAAATTTTTGAGATTCTTCTATGATTTTCTCTATTCCTCTACCCCATGATTCTATGTTTTCTAAAGAAATTTCGTAAAGCTCGTTTTGGGATTCGTTGATTTGTAATTTCAAAAGCTTCTCCATATTTCCAAATCTTCCCACTCTTTTATAAATCCCATAGCTTCCATATCTACATTTTCATACTTTTGCAAAAGAGTTTTTATCTTGTTTTTAAAATCCATTTCATCATCTCCGATGCAAGTAAGGATATATTTAATAACACTCAAAGCAAAAAATACTTTTTTTTTACTATTTATCAATGGTGCAAAAATAGGCTTATTTCGTGGTATTTCAAAACTAACTCCCAAAGTTTTATTCCAAAGCCTACTATGATGAGCACATGCATTTCTAACACTTGAAAGTGCTTTAAACAATTTAAAAAACACAACTTTATTGATATTTCCCATTTTTGCTATAATTTGTGAATGGTAATAAGCTATTTGTGTTCGTAAATATATCTCAATCACTTCAATAGATTCAAAGATAATTTTTCTAAGTTCGGTATCAAAATAATAAAGTTTAATAATATCTTCAAAAGTTGTATTTGGCAAAAAATAAGCACTAATTCTATAATAATTTATATGTTCTAGTTTTGATAAAGTGTATTGTTCATTTGAAATAATAAATTTTTTTTCATAAAGTTTTTCTAACTGTTCTTGAAATGTTTTATGCTCTTTGGTGTAAAGGTTGTTTTGATTTTTTAACTCTTGGAGTTGTTCGCGAAGATTACTCATAAAGAAGACCCTCTCTTTGGCACATTGTTAAGAGGTGGAGGGGGTGTGTTGATGAGATTGTAACCAATTGCATCTTTAAGGTTTATTAAGCTCAAACTTTCACTATTGGCAAATGCACTTATCCATTTGATATACTCATCTTTGTATAGTCGTTTAAATTCTATGTTCAATCTATATAAATTTATAGGTTTGTCAGAATTTGCAATATGCATTTTTTGCATATTGCTTTTTTCATCAACTTCATTATCTCTAAATATGTTGTTTATATGCCTACTAATAACACTTTGTTCTTTTTCAAAAATATCAGATAGTTGGGATTGAGTAAGCCAAATAGTTTCGTTTTGTACTGAAATATCCAGCTCTAACTCACCATCGTTGTAGATAATGATGTTTGATTTAATTGGCTTAGCTATCATTTAAATCCTTCAGATAATTTAGTGAAACACTTATCTTTATAAGATTGTTTAAATTCTATGTTCTGGGATTCTTTGAGTTGTAGGTTCATATTGATCTTTCCATTATAATCTAGCTTTTTTATACTCTAAATATCATTTTTAAATTTTGAATTCGCTTTTGATTTTATCTTAAATCTTACATTATCAATAAGTTGGTTCATATCAATCTTCCCTAAAGAAAAATCAATACAAGATTTTATACCAGTTTTAGCACTTGCTACATTTGCATCATCTTTATCTAAAATATTTATTTGCATTTCATTAAATTTATCTTTTTGACAATCATCATTATCTAATGCCATGGCAATATTTGTAAATAGCTGTGAAGCATGAATAATTGACTCTTGTACATCACTATTCGATTTAATGTACAAATTCAATATAAAAATATTGTCTTTATCATTAAAAGAATGAAATTCAAAACCAACAGTTTGTAAATTATGAATAATATGCAACAAGGAAGCTTCACTCCGTATGTTAAAATTTATACTTTTTGCTTCATCTGTCATCATAATTTCTTCAGTATAATTTAAATAGATAATTACTTCTGTTAATCTTAAAACATTATAAACACTATGTACATAAAATGCTATCTCTTTGAGTTGACTATGACTCAGCATTTGAGTTTTTCGATTAATTCCTTTTCCATAAGCTACTTCAATATTGTCTTTAGTAATATCAAAATCTTTGTGGTCTGAAATATTTCTCCATTGACTAAATACAATATTAAATATTGGATCTTTAGTTAATTCATCAAAATTATTTAGCAGATTTAGTATATCTCCAAATGTTTTAGATGATACATCTACAAGCGTGTTATCTTTATTAAATTTCCATATTTTGTAAAATAATTCTATTCGTGGTTTGTAGCAACTTTCTAATGTATAATTTATCACATCAAAATAATATTCTGCTAAATCTCTTGGAGAGTATAATGAAAGATCTGTAGGTTGTCTAATATAATATGATAAATACAAACTATCAGCTTTTGAAACTTTTGATAAATTTAAAGCCAATTCTTTAATAACTTGATCTTTATCTTTTTGTATACAATCACTAAAAACTTTTAGAATTTTTTCGAGTAATTGCTCGAATTTTTCTTTTTTTGCTATATATTTTATATAACTAACCAGCTCCGTTCTCAGTAACTCTTTATTTTTGAAAAATGTCTCTTCATCCCTAAAGTGTTTCAAAAAAACTTCTTTTATAACTTGATTATAGTCATCAATTGTCAAATTAACATCATATTGCAGTGTTCTAAAAATATTATGCATTTACCCTCACTTTTCCACTAAGTAAATCACTCATAAGTCCTTTTTTTAGTTCTTGGAGCTTCGATAGGTTTTTTTGTTCTGATTCTATCTTTTTATCTTGAGTGTTTAGGATTTTGGCTATTTGTTTTTGTTCTGTGATTTGTGGTAATAATAATCTTAAAGAAAATAGACTTTCTTGATTAATATTACTATTAGCACTAACAGTACTTTTTTGAAGAAGTCTCTGCCTAAATAACTCATCATGAAAATAGTATTTTTTATAATCGTTATTAAAAATCTTTTCTTTTGAACGAAATCTAATAATAAATCCGCTATAAATAGTATTTAGCATATCTTCTTTAACTAGTGCTGTCAAACCAACACCACTAGGCTTTACAGATGAGCGAATAAATAAAACATCACCTTTCTTTAAACTGTAGTTTTTTAATTCTTCCTTAGTTGCATTGACTAAATCAAAATCACTATGTTTAATTTCCCAATGTCCAAATACATCTTGTAAATTTACAAAAGGTATCCCAAAACCAAAATCATCTTTAGATTTATTAACACCATTTTTAAAATTACCAATTTCTCCTAAGCTCACAACCTCCCACTCTTCTGGGATTAGTCCTAGTTTGCTTTGTTTGTAGGTGTGGGTTTTGGGTGAGCGGATTTTGTCTTCTTGGTCTATGCCGTTTGTTAGTAGCTCTTGCATGAGAGCTTTTTTGATATTTTTCTCTTTTTCTATGATTTTGTTTGTGTTTTCTATGTTTTTATCTAGTGTAGAGAGGATTTTGGCAATTTTTTCTTGTTCTTTTTTTTCTTTTGGAATTAATACTTCAACTGTCTTTAAATCAGACTGATTTAATTTAGAACGAGTTCCACCTCTAATGTAGCTAGTTATATTTTTATGCTCAAATGAATAGAATAAATAATCAAATTCAACATTATTATTAGGTTTTAATACATGTGCATGATTATTTATCCAAGATTTTCCACTGATTTTAAAAGCTATGGGTTTTTTTTCATACTCATCAAAATTACCACCATCTTCTGCTAATAATATTAAATCTTCATCAAATATATGATCATTTATGTAATCAACAATTGTATTTGCACCATAGTAAGGAATATGTCCTTTCATGTTTTGTCGTTCTTCATCATTTAAAGGAATTCTCAAATTATCTAATATTTTACAAAGTGATGATACTTGTTTTATCTCCCACCCTTCAGGCACAACAACCCCACTCATAAATAACCCAACTCACTCAAAAACTCTTTTATCTCACTTGTTGCTTTATCTCGCTCTTTTTCTATCTCGCTAAGGCTTACTTTGTACTTGTCCCATAGGTTCTCTATGGTTTTTATGATGCTTTGTTTTTTCTCACTTAGGTATCTCTCTGCTTCACTCATCGCATCTAGTTTTAGCTCTGTTATCACTAGCTCTTTTATGTTTGGTGTCTCTTTAAATAGTTGTTTTTTTAGCTCTAGTATATGCTCTCTTATTATTACTTTGTCGTTTTCTACTTTTGAGTTTTTTAGCTTTTTGCTAAGCTCTTGTAGTTTGGTATGTAGTGGTTTTTTTACATCTGTTAGTGAGTCTATAAACTCTTGGTTTGAAGATATAAAAGCATCACTTAGTAGCAAAAAGTCGTAACCGTTGTTTTTGATGGACTTGATGGTAAACTTGTTTTTTACCCACCATGATGCAAATATCCCTCGCACTTTAAATCTATCTAGCACCACACTACCATCAAAGGCACTCTCTATAAGCTCATAGCCACTTGTGTAGAGTGTAGCTATGTTGCTACTCTCATCATCTACAAGGTTTTGGTAGTTGTCATACCATGTGGATACTTTCTCATTTACTCGTGCATCTGTAGTTATAAATGCTTCACTACTCTCTAGTAGCTCTCTTATGTTTTGCTTCTCTTTTATGCTTGCTAAAAAGTTGTAGTACTCTTCATCTTTTGACTCAAAAAGCATTGCATCTCTTACTTTGTAACTACTCATAAGCTCACCGCTCCACTCCTCTTTTGGTACACCACCTACTAAGTGTGCTTTTACATCGTGTGGGGTTGGTGGTGGAGTGTTGTCTACATATCTTCTTATGTTTAGGTTGAAACCCTCTTTTGTTATATCTTCTAGGCTTACAAGTTTGGAGTAGCTACTAAGTTCAAGGCGGTTTTGATAGACGAAGTTTATCTTCTCTATATCTTCCGCTCTTAGGAGGTTTTGGTTTTTGCCCTCTTTATACTCTGCATCTGCGTTTATAAAGAGGATTTTGTTATCTTTTTTGGCTTTGTTTACTATAAGCAAAGATGCAGGGATACCAGTTCCATAAAAAAGCCCACTAGGCAGTCCTATAACTGCTTCTAAGATATTTCTTTTCTCTATAAGTTCTACTCTAAACTCACCCTCAACACTTCCACGAAAAAGTACCCCATGTGGCATCACTACGCCCATCTTGCCGTTGTCTTTAAGAGATGAGAGCATATGTTGTACAAACATATAGTCGCCCTTCTTGCCATTTTCTGGCATGAAGTGAGAAAATCTTTCTTTGTACTTTAGATTTGCTTTTATGTAGTTTTGGCTAAATGGTGGATTTGCTATCACTCTATCAAACTGCATGAGTTGCCCATCTTTTGTATGTAGTGGGTTTTCTAGCGTATCATCGTTTTTTATGTCGGCGTTTGTTATGCCATGGAGTATCATATTCATCTTACACATCGCCCATGTTGTGGCTATGGCATCTTGTCCGTGAAGTGAGAAGTTGTCAGAGTTGTATATCTCTTTTATGTGCTCTTTTGCTTGTATGAGCATACCGCCACTTCCCACAGTTGGGTCGTAGATGCTCATGCCAGGTTGTGGGTCTAGGATTTTAGTAAGAAGTGTTACCACTCCGCTAGGTGTGTAAAACTCTCCTGCTTTTTTACCAGCACTATCTGCAAAGTACTTTATGAGGTACTCATAAGCAGCACCCAAAAGGTCTGGAAACTCAAAGTCTTCATCACGAAGTCTTATCTTGTCAAAGTGTTGTATGAGTTGGATGAGTTTGCTATCGCTTATCTTAGAGTTACCCACTTTTTTGTTGAAGTCTATGTGCTTTAGTACATCTTCAAGAGATGTCATGTTAGCTTCTTCTATGCTTGAGAGTGCTATGTTTAGAGCTTCACCTAGGTTTTTTTTGAGATGTCTTAGGCTTTGCCATCTAGCATCTTGTGGGATGTTAAACGAAAAACTATGACCCTTTAGTAGCATCTCTATAGTGCTCTCATCATGTCCATCTTTTTGGTATCTGTCTTTTACTTTGGCATACTCTGCCTCGTACTGATCTGAGAGTCGTTTAAGAAAAAGCATACCAAAAATGTATTCTTTAAATTCACTAGCTTCCATCTTACCACGAAGAATATCTGCTGCTGAAAATAGGTGCTGTTCGAGTTGAGAGAGTGTGAGTTTTTGCATATATATGATTCCATAATGTTAAATGAATATTTTATTAAAGTAATTATTTTAGCTTAAAGTTCTTAAATGAGTTCTGGAAGTCTTTAAAAGTCAATTGTTTATGAAGTACTAAAAATTTTCTCTAATTACCTCTTCTATTGATTGAATTTCTTCATCTGTTAATAGCGGGTAATATTTTTCTTTTTTTATTTTAGATAGTTTTTTATCGTTTTGCAAGATAAAAGTAATCAGACTTTTTATCTTGTTATCAGGCATTTGAATTATTTCATTAATAGCCTCATATGAGTTATCAAAAGCACTTAAATATTTTAGCTCATCAGGCAAAGTCTCTTTTATGGTCTTCTCTACACATTGATAAATAAATTCACAACTTTTCGTACAATCATAATATCTATATAGATCATCCGTATCATTAAGTACTATTACATTTCCACTATTTGTAGCTTTGTACTCTATCAGACTCATTAACGGCTCTGTATGAGATACTAATATATCTCTATATTTTTCTATCTCATCTAAAATAACATTTGAAATAGGAAAAATCATACCTTTAGGATAAAAATCTCTATTTGCTAAAACATGATGAATGAGATATCTGTGTATTCTTCCATTTCCATCTTCTAAAGGATGTATGTACACAAATGAAAAAGCTATTATAACTGCTTGTAAAATAGGATCAATATCAATATCGCTCAATTTAGTTTCTAGCTCTATCCAGTCTTGTATCAGAGTATTTAGATCTTTGCTCTTTGCTCCTATAAATTCTGGTATTGGATAATTTTCTCTATCTCTGTCACCTAAAAATACTTCATCATCCCTCAACCCTATTTTTATAAATCTAGAATCTTCTAAGAGTATTGCATGAAGTCTTTTTATTTCATCTATGCTCAAAGGAGTTTTACCAGCCTCATTTATAATCTTGCCCCAATTTTCAATCCTGTTCTTTGGAGGACGCTCTCCTTCTATCTCAAATGACGCTTTTGAATCTGATAGCAATAAAAAGCTGGCTACTCTTCTAATAAGTGCTTTTGAAACTCTACCTATTACCTTTGATATTTCATTACTTAGGTTTGCATCTATAAAACTTTGAAGTTTTTTTGTTCTTTTTATAATTGGACAAAAGTTTTGAGTCCCAAGAAGATTATTGTTGATTTTATGTCGTTTTGATTTTATATGTTTTTGATTGACAATATACTTCTTTTCATCCAATAGATCATCATACTTGCCAGCGGAAAGGTCTTGAATCGGTAGCTCTATTTTTAGTAAAAATTCGTATAAAAACCATATTTTTTTACTTAGAATTCGTTTAGGATTTGCACTTATATTTTGTGATATATCTTCAATTGTAAACATAGCTAATACTCTTTTTAGTACCAACAAATCTAAATACTCATGTTTTATAGCAAATTCTAAATGAGTGTAAGGCATGTCCTCAACCATAAGTTGTGCATCAAATATCATCCATTTACCATTTCTTAATATTTGTGATGCCAACCTTTTTTCACTTATGCAGCATAATTGTCTCAATGGTAAATTAAGGTCAAAGTTATTTATCAACCATGAATAGCCAATCAATTTGCATGATTTAGGAAGTATCTCATTTTTAAAAGCTATCACCATATTGAGTAGTCACCTTACTGGGATTTTATTAATCTGATAGGGAAATTATTAAAATAATAACTTATTATCGGGATTAATTTAATTTGCTTGTAGTATATCGTATATATATTTATATTTTAGGTATTTTATTAATGTAGCTGTAGTAATTCTAAAAACAAATATAATTTTTACTGAATTGGCGTTACTTAAGAACTATGGTTTATTTAAGATAATCATTTGAAAGTGCAGTGTGTAGGTGGTGGGTCCTATGTGACTCGAACACATGACCACTCCGTTATGAGCGGAGGGCTCTAACCAACTGAGCTAAAGACCCACCTGTAGTACAAAGCCTTGCTTTGTAGGGCGAAATTATAGTCAATATATCCTTATATTATTCTTTTACTGCACTTTATCTTTTATTTTGTACACAACTGCATATAAAAGTGGAAGATATATAAGATTTAACACCGTTGCCCACGCTATACCAAAGCCTAGAGAGATTGCCATTGGTTGGAGGATAACAGCTTGACCTGATGAGAAAAAGATAAGTGTAGATAGTCCTAAAACTGTGGTTAGAGATGTTAGAAGGATTGGTCTTAGTCTTGTTGCAGCTTTTTTCATCAACTCTTCTGTATCCTTTGCATGTTTTATAAAACTAACAACTATAAGTCCATCGTTTACAACGACCCCTGCAAGCCCTACTATTCCTATGAGTCCTGGCATAGTTAGGTTTATACCCATAACCCAGTGACCAAAAAAGACTCCTACTAAAACAAGAGGTATAGTACTTAAGACTATAAGTGGTTTTTTTATAGAGTCAAAGAGCCAAACAAGGGTTATAAAGATCAAAAATATAGCTATAACAGCGGATTGAAGTAGCTCTTTTATGTTTTTTGTGTTCTCTTTTTCTTCCCCTTTTATATCTACTCTATAACCATCATCTTTTAATTTGGCAAACGTTGATTCTAATATTTGCATCGCTTCAGATGAAGTAAGTAATTTTTTATCCAGACTTGCCATTACTGTTCTTATTCTTGTTCCATCTTCTTTTTTTAGTGCCACAAAACCTTGGATCATAATAAACTCACAAACTTCATGCAAGGCTACAAACTGATCAGTTGATGGGATCTGCACCTCTAAGTTTTGTATGGAGTCTATCTCTTGGTTCATGCCACTCTCGATTCTTATGCGAACAAGTCCTTCATCATTAAACATCTTTGCGTACTCACCTTTTAGGTAGTAAGCGCGAAGCTCTTGAGATATAAGCTCTTCGTTAAATCCTAACTCTTGTCCATACTCATTAACTCTTAGCTTTAACTCTTTTTCTCCCGGATTAGCATCATCTGAGACATTGTTAACACCTTTGATATTTTGCAGTGCATTTGAGAGGTACTTTACGCCCTCTAAGATCTCATTTTCACCCTTACCGCTAAGACTTATCTCGATGTCAGAGGCAACAACTCCTGCACCAGGAACTTTTACAACTAGCTCTTCATAAAGCTGATTATCCCCTTGTTTCATCTTTTTAAATGGCTCTACTATTTTTTCCATATCTTTGGCAATATCTTGTGCAGAGCTTTTTCTCGTTAGTGTGCTTGCATCGTACTCTAGTGCCAAGTATGGACTTATATATGTATCAAATATATTAACAGGCGCTCTCTCTTTTAAATCTATAAAGATATGAAAATAGTTCTCTCCAGTCTCAACCATATTTTTGGCATCCATCTTAAAGCCAATTACCGAAGTAATAGAAGAAAAATCAGACTCATTAGTGTTAGCTAATAGTTCCCTCTCAAGATCTGTAATTATTTTTTCTGTATCTTCTAGCTCACTATTTACATTAACTTTTCCATAGATATAGATCTGAGTATTATCAAAGTCGGGAAAGAGTTGAAATTTTGAATGTTTTATAAAAACAAAGGTTAAAAGCAAGATAGATGAAACTATAACAATAAGTGAGATCCATTTGCCTCTAAAGAAAAAATGTAATATATTTGAGTGCCATCTATTCGCATTTTTCCAGAGTTTTTTTGTAAAACTCTCTTTTTTTGAAACCTTTAAAAAATCATATGCATGAAGTGGTAAAAAGTAAAATGCTTCAAACAAGGAAGAAAGCAGAAGCACTGTTATCATAATAGGAATGATCTTTATAAACATTCCCATCTCTCCACTAAGAAGCAACATTGGTAAAAACGCAAAGATAGTAGTTAGAGTAGCCGCCAAAACCGCAGGAAACATCTCAACAGATCCAACTATGGCAGCCTCTCGTCTATCCATACCTTCTTCTAGGTGTCTGTATATGTTCTCTGCTACTATTATAGCCTCATCAACTAGCATCCCTAAAGCTATTAGAGCACCTAGAAGTGAGAGCATATTTATAGAGTCTCCCATGATATTTGTAGCGATTAAGCCTATCATAAAGCTCACAGGAATACCAATAGCTACAACAACTGCAATACCTCGATTTATGAAGATAAGCATAGCTACAAAAACTAGCATCAAACCAAAAGAGATGTTTGTAAAAACAGTATTTAGTCGGTTTTTGATCCAGATAGACGTATCTGTATAGATCTCATAATTTACTCCGATGCTATTTTGAGATTTTGTTTTTAAAATCTCTCTTATCTGCTTAACTAGAGCTATTGCGTTTCCATTTTCAGACTTTGTAACATTAATAGATACATTTCTCACACCATTATAGTGAGAGAGTTCAGACTCATCACTAAGCTTAAACTCTATATCTGCAATATCTCCAATACGAACACGAGAAGATCCCACGCTTATAATAGTATTTTCAACACTCTCTTTCGTTTTTTCTCCATTAAATGTTGAGATATAGAGATGATTGCCTCTCTCTTTTATAGTTCCTATGGGGAAGATTGAGCTTATATTTTTTAAAGATGCTACAACTAAAGATGGATTAAGATCATAAGCTAGAATTTTCTGTTCATTTAAAGTAACAACCATTTCATCATCAGCATCACCGCGGATAGTTACTTCATTTAAATCTTTTATGCGACTCAGTTCTGTCTTTAGATCTTCTGCTAAAAGTAGAAGTTCTTTTTTACTTTTATCTCCAGCTAGAGCGATAAGAACAAGAGGAAAATTATGTAGCTGGATCTTAGCTATTGGCTCAGCCATATCAGCAGGTAGATCTTTTCTCACGCCACTGATGACATCCTTTACATCACTTAAAACTGTAACATTTTGTGAGCCTGTTTTAATGTCACTAACAATAGAAAAAGAGCCATTTTTTATAGTAGTTTTTATATTTTCTAACTCATCTACGTTTTGCAGTCCATCTTCTATGGTCTTTACAACCATTTTATCAAGTACATCAGCAGAAGTTCCTACATATCCACCACTTATGCTAACTTTGTCCATGTTCATAGGTGGAAAAATCTCTTTTGGAATACTTATATATGCAAAGATTGAGAGTGCAAAAATAAAGGCTAAAAGTATATGGTTTAAAAGCGGTTTGTCTATAGCAAATTCAATAAAGCGTCGAATCATTTTCTTCCTTGAAGAGAGTCTTAAAAAAGTGTATCTAGTATCTGATTTTTATATCTAATGGATTCAACTGAAGCGTTTATAAGTTTATTTTCTTCTACGAGCGTGTCATACTCGCCTTTTAGTTTTGAGATGTCTCTACTCTTGAAATATATGCGTTGTTGTATATAGATCTTAGGAAAAATTGCTAAAGATATAAAGCTCATAATCAAAAGCATAAAAACAAGATACTTAAAATCAAGTCTCTTTTTTTCATTTAAAAGATCATCGATCTCACTTAAGAGTTCATCTCTATCTTCCATAGTGAAAAACTCTCATTTTAGCACTTCTGCTTCTAGGATTTGTCTTTAGTTCATCTTCACAGGCAGTTATAGGCTTTTTTGTAAGTATTTTTCCCAAAGAGTTATCTCTTGAGCAACTGCATCTAAAGGCATCATCATCACAAATGCAGTTTTTTGACCACTTTGAATAGGTTTGTTTTACAATTCTATCTTCAAGTGAGTGAAAAGATATGATAGCGATGATGGCATCACTAAAGTTTGAACGTTCAATGCTCTTTAAAAGAGAGTTTAACTCGCCTAACTCATCATTTACCTCTATGCGAATAGCCTGCATCAAAAGTGTAGCTGGGTGAATTTTTTTGCCATGAGGCAGAAGATGTTTGGTAGCATCGCTTAACTCTTTTGCAGAAAGAAAAGGTCTAGATCCAACTATAGCAGATGCTATTTTTTTGTAGTTTCTAAGCTCGCCATACTCTAGTAAGATCTGCTCTAACTCTTCTTTTGAGTACTCATTTACCACCTCTTTAGCACTAAGGGGCGCATCTTTGTCCATTCTCATATCCAAAGTATCGCTCTCATATGAGAAGCCTCTATCTCTTTGGTCAAGTTGTAAAGAAGATACACCGATGTCGGCTAAGATGCCTCTTATATTATCAGTTCCGTATTCAGAGATTATCTCATCTATCATACTTGAAAAACGACCTTTTTTTATGACTACTCTATCTGCATATTTTTCGAGTCTTTTAGTTGAGAAGTCTATTGCTGTTTGATCTTGATCTATGGCTATGAGCATAATATTTGGATTTGCTTCTAGTAGCATGGAGGAGTGACCGCCATATCCCATAGTACAGTCGATAATAACCCCCTCTTTTATATCTTTAAACGAGTCGATTACCTCTTTGTATAGTACGGGAATATGTGGGATATCTTGCAAAAAAAACCTTTAGTAAAATTAAAGCAATTATACTTAAAATTTGTAAATTTTAAT
>NZ_JALOAN010000075.1 GCF_023228785.1 Sulfurimonas sp. | reverse complement strand
GACTCGATTTGCTTATCTACCTGTTTCTGAGTCTCGATAGCACGCCGCTGAGCAACACGCTGTTCGCGGACCTGTTTGATGATTTCTACAGCACCCTGGTATTCAGCCTTGCGATTAGCCTGTGCTTCAGCCACAAAATAGTTGAATCTGGCGATGTGATCAGGGTTATACTCGTCAAACTCGCCAAGCTCTTCTACTATCTTCGCTTTGGCTTCTTCGGCAGTAGCCTGAAAGAATTCTTTGCTACCGGGTATAAAATCGGGTTTAATACCGGTCTTCAGTTCTTCTTCGAGGCTCGGCTCGGCAGTGTCGGCAGACGCAGATGACTGCGTTTTTTTCTCGCCAGCTTCTTTGTCATCGCCGGTGGCGGTGTCATCAGTTTTGCCTGAACCTTCAGATTCGTCTGAGTCGTCTTCGTCTTCGTCTTCGGCATCGTCTTCGTCTTCTTCGTCGTTGGCTTCTTCTTCGTCTTCATCATCGCCGGCCTCGTCTTCGTCGCCTTCTTCGAAGTCATCATCGTTATCTTCGTCGAACTCTTCA
Source organism: Sulfurimonas sp. (assembly GCF_023228785.1). Lineage (GTDB taxonomy): Bacteria > Campylobacterota > Campylobacteria > Campylobacterales > Sulfurimonadaceae > Sulfurimonas. The sequence continues at coordinate 2,914 of NZ_JALOAN010000075.1, read as the reverse complement.
TCGTTATTGTCGTCTGAAAGTTTGTCAGATTGCGAGTCGGCATCTCCTTCGTCACGAGCGCTGAGAAAATTCTTAAGGGTCTCTGCATCGAGGTCAGGAGTGGATTTTGTTGTGTCGGTTTCTCCGGTCATTTGTGCGCCTCCATCTTCAGTTTTGATCCGGCTTCTTTGCCCGCCAGAATCGCTGATTCAACGGCGGTCTTGAAGCTTCGGGCCGTTGCTATTTTTAATTGTAGCATAATAATCGGGTTATTATCAATATTCTGATAATAATTTATCGGCATTGTGGAAAACTCATTTTTACAGCGTTCGATGATACTCTCACAAACAGCACTGATAACGTCCTTAACTGCCTCAGCCTTGTTGCCGATCTCGTATGTTTTGCGTAAGAGCTCAATTTCCTTTTCATCTAATGTCATGCCGCTACTCCCTCAACTGTGGTTGCCGGCGCTTGTTGGATTCCAGCCATAAGCGCCTGGGTAATCTTCGCGCCTGTCTCTGGATCAAGACCTGCTGACTGCAGAATCTGACCGAGCATTTGCGGTAACTGTTGCAACAATGCCTGAGTCTGCATTGCTGCGCCTGCCTGCCCGGCTTCTATCCCGATGAACTTGTCAGGGTTCGTGAATCCCATCTCTTCGATAATCTGCTTTGCTGTCTCATACATGCCCTGCGGTGATGCAGCCCCCATTTGTAGTAACGGGGGAAGAATCTGAGCAAACATCAGCATCAGATTTTGAACGGTGAGCTGTTTATCCTGCAGACCTATGTTGCTTGTTACCTGCACATCGAATTCTCCCTTGATGTCATCGGGGTGGAACTCGTAATACTGGTTCGTCAGCCGGAAAGCGAATTCTTTGTCCAGGTGTTTCTTGTCGAGTGTAATCAGATGCTTGTAGAGAGGAACCATGCCATTTTCAGCACCATCGCGGGCCATCTTGCGCGTTCTCTGCTGAGATGCTGCCATGATCTTTGTAATACCAGTTGCAGTTTTGTTCAGGCTGTCGCTGTCGAGACCTTGATTATATTTCGTTATCCCTGTGCGCTGCTCAGACCAGTTCCCTGCAATTTCAATCAGCGGCATTGTTTCTGGAGCCAGTTCATATTTCGGCATTGCCTGGAGCAAGTCGCTGATACTTTTTTGACCGTTTAACTCCACCCTTATCATCTGCTTGCCCGATTGAATATCCTCTATCGCGGCGGGTTGGTTTATATCAACTCCAAAAGACCTGTTGTTGTTGATAGCGGTGTTTATGATGATTTGCCTGATAAGTGCCGTTTTCAGGTCTTGAATGTCCTGCAAATAATCGGCGACAGCTTCTTTCCATTTCTGGTAGCTATTCGCGTAGAAGGAAATAGTAAAAAATGGGTTACGCTCGTATTCGTTGATTTCAGCAAACAACACCCGGCCATTGCAGATTATGGCGTGAACATTTTCGAGCAGACCATCACCGTCAACGTCATACTTTCCGTAGCAATCATAAACAATGACACGCCGTCTGCCTTCCTGGCCTTCTCTGGTGCTGACATCAAGATAACCTTCGCGCTGATCGTCTTCGCCTTGATAGTTGCGAATAGCATCGAATATAGTATCCATCGAGTTTGTCTGCCCTGCTTCGGTATCGACAAACGGGAAATCGTCTTCAGTGTTTTTCCAGGCCCCGGTCTTTCCCATACGCCTAATGTCGTCATAGAGCATGTAGTGACGGTAGCACTCAAACACGTTCCGGCCTGAATTGTCCTCGTCAGGAAGAAAGATGTATTCGCCTGGTTTAATATTTCTTAGCACCGGTTGATCTTTGGTTTTCACTCGCTCACGCACAAGCAGTTTATATGTGCCGTCAGGAAGTGCTTCAACCTTTTTAATCGACTGCTCAGCAATCTCAACCGGTATTGAATAAAACTCAGCAGCAGTCGCCTGATACCAATTCAGTTTTTTTTCTTCTACTATTTCCCAATCCAGTTTTGTTACACCAAGGCCAGACTCCACCGCATCTCTGATCCACTGATCAATAATCACGTAACCATTGTTCTGAGTCTGCATCTGGTATTGAATGACCTTTTCCAATACTTCTGGATCATCGTCGGGAGTGCGGCCAAAAATGCCTACGATCTTGTCAGCACCAAAATAGACTTCAGTAAACGACGGCATGAGCCATTCGACGATGTCTTTAACGTCGGTTGCAGAGAACGATGAGGCTTCTGATAGTTTTGGAAAGAGCTTTTCGTAATATTGCTTATTACTATGTAACAGTTCGTAGCGCCGAATGATCGATGGTGCAATGTGCGCGTCAAAATAGCGCTCTGCTTCGTCCTTATCTGACGAAACCATGTCGAACAGATCTTCATCGCTGACTTTGATTTTTTTACGCTTCTGATATTCTTCGAGTAGCTGCATTCGGTTTTTCCTTTACATTGCCGCCAGGGGGCGGTTATTGGTGCTGGTTTCGCCAGACACTCTTTTGTGCAGACGCTCAGACAGGAATTTGAGCGCCTGCGTGGTTGAGTCAACATCATCGTCGTGTGGCGCGTTCGGGAACGCTGCTATTTCAGACTCATAATCGACAAGCCATGGCGCAGATTCTGGCAAACAGACACGGCCGGACTCTATCAGGCCACTCACACCCTGCGCTCTAGCTATCTTCGACTCTGCGTATTTGCCGCCTTTTGGCATAACACCAATTACCGGTAGGCGTGTTTCACGCTGCAATACCTGTAACAACTGCTGCCCGCTGCCTTTATCCTCGATCAGAATGTAATTCGGGTTGTCTCTCTCGGCCAATGATTGAACCGCGCGACGAAGATCAGGAAACTGCAGGCGACGGTTAAAACGGTCAGCCAGATAGATTTTGATGTCGTGTGCATGCCACATTGTGCAGCTTGTCGGGTCGTTAATCTCTTCGTCTTTGATACCC
>NZ_JALOAN010000074.1 GCF_023228785.1 Sulfurimonas sp. | reverse complement strand
TAATAGAGAAAGCGACAGAGCGCATCAATAATTTTTTAAATACAGAATACACTGAGCTGACGGCTCCTGCTACAGTAAAGGGCTGTGCGCTGAACCTCGTGGCTTACTGGTATGACAATAGGGACGGTGTGGCTGTAAAGAACACGTCAGGTCTTGAGGCTAAAACCTATAGGACAGAGAAAGAGATACTTGATTATATCGTTGACTTAAGGCCGCAGAGCTGGGTAAGTGGGGAGTAGTGGATAAAATAACTATAACTATTCCCGGAGCCGAGACTCGGAGCGCGACAGGGATAACAACCGGATACCCGGAAGTGGTAACCGCGCGCGGTCAGCTCCGAAGCGTATCGGCAAACGGAGCGGCGCAGTATCAGAGACAAGGATACGAGCTTGTGGAGTACGAGCTTGTGATACGCGACAGAAAGAAGCTTGCGAGGGACAGTATACCCTTTAAGAGCGAGATTAGTATTGTCGACGCTCGGACTGCGGAGACTCGGGAGTTTGAGATACAGGCTCCCGCGGTGCGGAGAGGTGAGTTTATAGTGGTAGGAGTTTCAGAGAAGTAAATGTCTATAAGATTTAGTTCTTATGTGAAGAATTTCGAGTCGAAGTTCGATAAATGGGAGAAAGCTCGCGTGACGGAGGCTTCTATATTCATGCAGAACAAGCTCAAAGAGACCTTGTCACAGAAGGGAACCGGCGCGGCGTATGCCCGCGGGCGCAAGGTTCATATTGCCTCAGCTCCCGGAAAGCCTCCGGCCACTGATAGCGGTATGCTAAGAAGAACTATAGCGCGCGAGGTTGTTAAGGATTTCTTCGAGTGGGTAGGTAAAGTGGGTACTCCGCTGTTGTATGGCCTATGGCTTGAGCGCGGCACGTCGCGTATGCCGGAGCCTCGACCCTGGTTAAAACCGACCTTTGAGAAAAACGCCGATCAGGTCGGGCGTATATTGTCGAGGCCTGTAGAATGATAGCCGCTGAGTTCAGTCTTGTTTTGTCGAGGCCTGTAGAATGATAGCGATACAGACAGTCATTTATAATCTGATAGTTCTTGATACGACTATAAAATCGTTAATGGATCCGGTGAAGCTGTACTTTGTCTCCCGGCCCGCAGGTACAACGGAGTATCCGTACTTTTTATACAATTTGCAGGTTGACGACGCGGGATCGCTCAAGAGTGACTACACTTTAACGATAGACTTTTACGACAGGGGCAGCACGTCTAATCGAGCGTCTGCTGTAGCGAAGGCATTATTGAAGATTTTTGACAGGGAGATTCGGTCGGGCGGAGTGGATTCTGAAAAGATAATATCGTTCCCGGGCCCGGCGAGGTTTATCCCTGAGGAAGAAGACCGTAATATCTGGCATTTGACTGCTGATTTTACGATAAGAACGGATAAAAAAGGAACTATAGGAGGTTAAGAAAATGGTTAGAAACGGAATCAGCTCAAAATCGCCGCAGAGGTACGCCCTCGGACCCGGCGAAATAAGGCTTAATTATGTAGACGGAGACAACCCCGGCACGCTTTTCGGCGCGACAATGGGCGGTAACAGCTTCATTGTAGAAATGGAAATCAGAGACACGCGCCCTGACGGAGCCAGGGGTAAGATGAAAGGGTTCAGGAATATTGACGCGATAGAGGCGCGCATTGAGGCGAATATGCTTGAGATATCGAGAGAGTCGCTCTTGAGGGCGCTCCCGGGCGCAAGCGGAGAGGTCGAAGGCGATCATTTTAAGATTACTCCCGGACTTGCCATAAGCGCAAACTCATACCTCGACAACGTGGCTATCCTGGGTAACATCTCCGGAAGCGATACGCCGTTTGTAGGTATTATAAAGAACGTGCTTGCCGACGAAGGACTGGAGCTCGCGTTTCAGGATAGAGACGACATAGTACAGCCTATCACATTCAGCGCCCACTTCGACGCGGCAGACGCGACAACCGTACCGTTTGAGGTAAGGTTTCCGGCGGACGTCGTAACGTAATATCACAATGAGAAATCTAAGAAACTCTGATTTGCTCGCCCTCGTACAGATAATGACCGATTGCGAGGGTGTGATACAGGAACTCGGCGATCTGCTCTATGAGTCTTATAGCGATAAGGCAAAGAAGTCTGAGAAAGACAAGACTCTTGACGGTGTCGAAATGGGAAGGGTTGTCATAAGCACAATTATCAAGCGCACCGGAGACAAGATACTGCACTGGCTTGCCGGGATAGCAGAGCTTGACTATGAGGCTTTTGATAATGCCGGGCCGGGCAAACTGGCGGAAGTGATAACTCATTTAAGCAAACAAGAGGGGTTATCTGATTTTTTCGCCGCTGCCTGTGCGCTATTTCCAGAACAGAAACGTTCAGAGAGCAATATTACGCCGACCTGATAGCGGTAAGCAGGCTTTATCAAGATTGGGAGAGTTTACCCTGGAGCTCGTTTGGGATACTTTTGAGCGAGGCGCGGAGGGAAGAGACAAGGAAAATAAACGCGGAGACGGTGCTCCAAATGTTGGCGAGAGGAGAGAGTTATAAGCCGAGGATGAGCCTCGAGAGGTGGATTGAGAAAATGGGCATAGTTAAGCCGAGAAAAATATCTACAAAATATAAAGAAGAGCTGTTACGTATAGCAGATGAGACCTCTCGTAAGATACGCGCGCTTGATAAAGGTAAAATAAAATGAAGATATTTGAGTTGTTCGGGTCCATATCTCTTAAGGGCGGAGCTGAGACTAAAGGCGAAATATCCGATATAGATAAGCGCGCCGTACAAATGGGGCAGAATATGCGTAAGGCCGGAGCGGCTATGACTGCCGCCGGCGGTCTTATGGTAGGCACTGCCGCTAAGATCGTAGGGTCTTATGCTAAGGCCGGTGATGAAATAAACAAAATGGCTCTAAGGACAGGTGTGTCAGAAGATGCCCTGTCAAGGTGGAGAGTTGCGGCACAGAGGTCAGGGACTGACTTAGTCGCAGTTGAGACAGGCGTTAAGCGTATGCAACGGTCAATAATAGGGCTTTCTGACGGATTGGCAGAGAATACACGATCTTTTGCAAGACTAAACTTAAACTTAGAAGATTTACAGGACTTAAAGCCAGAAGAGCAGTTGCGGTTAATTATGGCTCGTATGGCTGACATAGAAGACCCGACTTTAAGGGCAGCAACGGCTCAAGAGATACTTGGAAGGAGCGGAACGGCGCTACTCCCGGCTCTTGAGAACGGAGCGAAAGGTCTTGAGGACTTAATGAAAGTCGCAGAGGAGACCGGAGAGGTATTTGACAAAGAAGCGGCTAAAGCGGCAGCAGAGTATCAAGACTCAATGAGGGATATGTGGGGCGCTATAACGGGGCTTGTAAGAGTCTTTGCCGTAGAGCTAATGCCTGTCTTAAGGGAAGTAATAGAGCGCGTGAAAGACGCGGCCGTGGGCGCAAGGGAGTGGATCGAGGATAATCGGGAGCTCGTTGCAGGCTTAAGCCGGTTCGCGCTGATAGCCGGGGGGATCCTTTCGGTACTCG